>LIQL01000398.1 GCA_001418405.1 Streptomyces diastatochromogenes
CCACCGCCCCCACCGGCACCAGCACCTCCGCCTACACCTACGACCCCACCGGCAACACCACCACCCGCACCCTGCACGGCGACAAGCAGACCCTCGCCTGGGACGTCGAAGGCCACCTCGCCAAGGTCACCGAACCCGCCGGCGACAAGGGCACCAAAACCACCGCCTACCTCTACGACGCCGACGGCAACCGCCTCATCACCCGCACCGACACCAAGACCACCCTCACCCTCGGCGACCACACCGAAGTCACCCTCGACAAGGGCTCCGACACCCCCAAGGGCACCCGCTACATCCCCCTCGGCGGCGGCAACCAGGCCGTCCTGACCGACGATGGCGCCTACACCGTCACCCTCGCCGACCACCAGGGCACCGGCCAACTCGCCGTCAACACCACCAACCAGGCCCTCACCCAACGCCGCACGCTCCCCTTCGGCGGCCCCCGCGGCACCCAACCCGACACCTGGCCCGGCACCAAGTCCTTCGTCGGCGGCACCAACGACACCACCGACACCGGCCTCACCCACCTCGGCGCCCGCGAATACGACCCGGACACGGGCCGCTTCCTGTCGGTGGACCCGCTCCTGAACCTGGCCGACTCGGAGTCCTTCAACGGCTACACCTACGCGGGCAACAGCCCGGTGACGAGTTCTGACCCAAGCGGCCTCGCGAGGGCGATCGACAACGGAAGCATCGGCTGTGACCCCGTCCTCTGCCCGTGGCTTGACTGGGGGTCGAAGAACGAACGCAAGAACTTCCTTGACTCCCTCGCCGCGGAGAACCCGAAGAAGTGGGGCGGGTACCGGTCTCCGAAGCCCAAGGCCGCAGTCCTTCCCGGACTCAGCGTCGACGCCACGTGGGACCACGCCGACGAGTTCACCAACCGCATCTACAACCGGGTGACGGACCAGCACCTGTTCTACCAGGGCATGTTCAATATCGACCCCGGTGAGCCCTCCGCGCAGCTGACCTTGGCGGGCCTGCGGCTGTCAGTCTGCGGCGAGATGAAACTCCACTGCCCCGAGTCTCGCTTGTCGTTGATAGTGGACGCAGTCACAGCAGGCTTGCTCGTTGGCGGTGGCGAGGGGCCCGGTGCACGCCTGGGCGGACGCGGAGCCAGGCGTGGCGGGGCCCCGTGTCACAGCTTCCTGCCGGACGCTGAAGTCGCTCTCGCCAACGGTAAGCGGAAGCGCATCGAGGACATCAAAACCGGCGACAAGGTCGTAGCCACCGACCCCGAAACCGGCAAGACCACCACGCGCCCTGTAGTCGCCACCATCGTCACCAAGGACGACAAGCACTTCACCGACCTGACGGTCAGAACCCCCTCCGGCGACTCCAGCATCATCGCCACCGACACCCACCCGTTCTGGTCCGCCGACAAAAAGAGGTGGATCAACGCCGGCGACCTCCGCCCGGGCACCGAACTCCGTACCCCCGAGGGTGCGGTGGTCAAGGTCGTCGCGGTTCGTCACTTCGACAAGCAGCAGCAGACGCACGACCTGACCGTCGAGGGCACGCACACGTACTATGTGCTTGCTGGAAATGCGCCAATCCTGGTGCATAACACGGGTCCGAGATGCGGCGACCTCGGCCCCAATTGGAAGCCTGATCCTACATCGAAGATTTCCTGCAGCACTGGCTGTGAGAAGGTTGCTGCAGACATCCAGGCGAGGATCGGCGGGGAGATCAAGACCATTGAAGTTGACCCTGGTAGGCGATTCCAGCTTGGCCCCTACCGTGGTCAGGATAGTGGCTGGTATTCGCACACTGTGGTTGTCAGGGATGGCAGGGTCTATGACGGGTTCAGTCAAAGAACCGGCGTGTCAATCGACGAGTATAAGCAGCTCTTCGAGTATCACGACGTGATCAACTTCGGCTTCTGAAGGAATCGTGGACTATCAAGATATCTTTAGCCTGGCTCACGAACGCCCCAGGATGCTTGGGTTGGACGGCTCTTTCGTGACGGCTGCGGCATTCGTGGGTGGCTGTGATGCAGGGAACTCGTGGCGGCTCCTCGATGGGTTCAGTGAGTGGCTGGCGGTCGAACTGGGGGATGGTGCGAATCTGAGCTGGCAGGCTCTCGTGATCAGGCATGCCTTGCCGGACGGTCCTAGGCGCTCGCCTAGCGGCCCGCTTGACGGTGAGGATAATTCGATGGCGGTCGAGACCCTTTTCCGCCTGCTTGAAGAATTTTGGGATATCCGGGAGAGGGATGGCCTTTCTGTGATCTTCGCTCGGCATTCAGATGCCTTCGGTAATCCGGGTAGGTAGAGACTAGCTGTATAAGGAAACGCCTCAGCGACTTCNNGATGAAGTCGCTGAGGCGTTTGGTGGTAGAGGTTAACGGCGGTGGTCCCGCAGTTGGGTGGAGTGGAAGTAGGAACCGAGTCGCTCGCTGAAGATTTTTAAATGGAGAGTGGGTAAATGGAGTTCCGAACAAGCAGTGAATGAGGAGGCCAGGTTTAAGATTCTGGGAGGCTTCATTGTCGGCCCGGTAACCCTAACGGCTGCGGAAATGGCCTACGGGAGACGTTGGGGGGGCTGGACGATCATTCCTCCGTGCAGATTCTCCTGGCCCAGCTATAGGCTCCAGTGATGCGACGGCCGACGCGGCCAGGGTGCGTCCGGAGGTTCTCCGCCCCGGCCTGCGCCACCCCCTACCCATACCGCAAATACCTCCCCCGAAC
>LIQL01000399.1 GCA_001418405.1 Streptomyces diastatochromogenes
CCGTGCACCTCGGATCCGATCCGATCGGATCCGAGGTGCACGGCGCATGCGGCATATCAGGCATCGTGCCTGGTCTCCGTGCGCGACGGGTGCGCCGGTGATCGCCTCCCGGGCGGCCGCCGAACGGTGGATGGGACGATAACCCGGTGACCTACCCACGCCCCGCCGAGGAGGCCCGTCCGGGTCGTCCCGCCATCGCCGTCGTGGCCCACCGCGGCGCCTCCGACGACGCGCCGGAGCACACCCTGGCCGCCTACCGGAAGGCCATCGAGGACGGGGCGGACGCCCTGGAGTGCGACGTCCGGCTGACCGCGGACGGGCACTTGGTCTGCGTCCACGACCGGCGGGTCAACCGCACCTCCAACGGGCGCGGCGCGGTCTCCGCGCTGGAGCTGGCCGATCTCGCCGCGTTGGACTTCGGGTCGTGGAAGAACACTGTGGAGGGGCCGGGCGGCGTCGTGGAGGACGTGCAGCGGACCGGCGGGCGACCGGTGCACGCCGACGAGGAGCCGGACTGGCAGCAGGGGAACGCCGAGCGGACCTCGGTGCTGACCCTGGAGCGGCTGTTGGAGCTGGTCGCGGACGCGGACCGGCGCGTCGAGCTGGCCATCGAGACGAAGCACCCCACCCGCTGGGCCGGGCAGGTGGAGGAGCGGCTGGTCGAGTTGCTCGCCCGCTTCGGCCACACGAAACCGGCCACCCGCGACTGGACGCCCCCGGTCCGCGTCATGAGCTTCTCCGCGCGCTCCCTGCACCGGGTGCGCGCGGCGGCGCCGGGTATCCCGGGCGTCTACCTGATGCAGTTCCTCACCCCCCGCCACCGCGACGGGCGGCTGCCGCCCGGGGTGGGCATCGCCGGCCCCGGGGTGCGCATCCTGCGCGCGCATCCGGAATACGTAGCCAAGGCGCACCGGGCGGGCCATCAGGTGCACGTGTGGACGGTCAACGAGACGGACGACGTGGCGATGTGCCGGGAGCTCGGCGTCGACGCAATCATTACCAACCGCCCCAAGCAGGTACGAACCCAACTCGGCCTTAGGTAAGGCTCATCACAGGGTGTGCACCGGCGCATTCGGCCCGTAGGTGACGGTGTCGAGTGCGTCACTGTGTGCCGGTTGGCCGGTTTCCGGTCCAGTCCATTGGGGCATCCATCCCGTGGCGTGGGGCAAAGGAGGTCTCGGGGGTGGCGTTGGTGGTGGCACAAGAGGTGCCGACGTCGTCGATCATGGCCGTACCCCATGGACCCGTGGGTGTCGGCATGGCCAGGCGGCGCATGCGAGCAGAGCTGTTGGCAAGTGGAGTTCAGGACAGTGTCGTCGATGACGCGGTGCTGGTCCTCTCCGAACTCCTGAGCAATTCGTGTCGCCATGCGCGTCCGATATACGACGACGTCGCGTCGGATTCCGTAACGGGAAGCGGTCCCGACGGCGCGTCAGGAACGGGCCTGGGCGGCGCCCGGGAGTCCGTCCATGACGGTTCCCTCTCGGTCGGCGCCGGCGCCACCGTGCGCGCCGCCTGGCGCATCGACGGACAGGGGCGCCTGATCGTCGCGGTCACCGACGGCGGCGGTCCGACCCGTCCGGTTCCGGCCACTCCGTCCGTCACCGCCCGCGGCGGGCGCGGGCTGGCGATCATCCGCTCGCTCGCCAAGGACTGGGGCGTGCGCGACAGCGCGCCCGGCGAGGTGACGGTCTGGGCCGCCCTCTCGCTCCAGGGTGCTTTCGCTACGCGCGTTGACCTGACGGCGGATCTGCCCGCGGAGCTCGCGCCCGAGTTGCCGTCCGACCTGACGGCCGGGCTCCCGCTCTCCCTGCGGAAGGTCCCGCGCGGCACACCGCCGCGCACCGCGCACCACGGCCGCCGCCCGGGCCGCGGCGCGTCCGGCCTGACCTTCGCGGACCTCGACGACCTGCCCTGACGCCGGCGTCGCGCCCTCCGTGCCGAGGGTCCCGCCGCGCTGACGGCGATGTGTGGCGGGCTTGCGGGCGCCGCTCTCCTCTAGGCTCGCGCCGGAACGCGTCCGCACTAGAGGAACCACCAGGAGACACCGTCGCCATGGCCAAGAAGCGCCGTCCCCAGCCCCGGGCCGCAGCAGTACAGATCAAGGACGCCGAGGTGCCGGTGGTCGGCGCCCGCGAGCCCTGTCCGTGTGGTTCCGGCCGCCGTTACAAGGCATGCCACGGCCGGGAGGCGGCGCACGCCGTCACCGAGCTGGTCCGGCGCCCGTTCGAGGGGCTGCCCGGCGAGTGCGACTGGGTGGCGCTGCGCGAGCTGGTGCCCGCCGCCACCGCCGAGTTGACCCTCAAGGGCGGCCTGCCCGAGGACGTCCCGTCGGTGACGCTGGCCACCGTGCTCCCGATGGCCTGGCCCGCGCTGCGCCGGGACAACGGGGCGGTGCTGCTCGGCCTGCAGAACGACACCTCCTCCGGCGACATCAGCCGGGACCTCGCCGACACCCTCCAGCGGGCGCTGACCACCGAGCCCGGCCACCCGGTCGCCGCCGGGCGGGCCCCCGCCGACGGGCCGCGGCTACAGGACCTGCTGGACCCGGACGCGCCTTTCGAGCCGACCGTCCACACCGGCTTCGAGTTCTGGGTGGAGAACGCCGAGAACGCCACCGCCGACGTCGCCGCCTCCCTGGAGCGGGCCAACGCCGCGGCGATCCCGACCGCCCGGATCCCCGGGCTGGAGGGGGCGTACTGGTGCGAGGCCCCGGAGAAGAACCACCTGCGCTGGGTCACCGCGCACCCCGAGGAGCAACTCCTCGACGCGCTCGCCCGGCTGCACGCCGCCGGCACCTCGTCGCTGGGCGAGGGCACCCGCCTGGTCGGCTCGTTCCGGGCGCACGGCCTGGTCGTCCCGGTGTGGGACCTGCCGTCGTCGATGGGCGCCGACGAGGTCACCGCCCCGGCCGCCGCCTTCGGCGAGCGGCTGGCCACGGCGCTCGCCTCGGACGCCCCGCTGACCGCGGAGGAGCGCCGGGCCCGCGGCGGGCTCACCAACCGTCAGATCACCCTGAGCTGATCGCGCGGTCGATTCGCTCACGGACGTGAGAACCGTCACAGGTCGCGGGCAACTGCCCGTACTTGCCGGTAAATCCGCGTCCGGAATTCCACGATCGAATTTGCGAACCGCCGATCTCTTGTTACGGTTCTAGGAGCCCGGTCGCTGGTGCATCCCCCGTCGCCAGCGACCGGGCGTTTCCATGCCCGGACGGCCCACGGCCGACTCCGGACTCACGCCCTCGCAGGGCCGGGCCCTCAGCGCCCCGAACTCCCGCCGTCCGGCGTCCAGTTGCCGCCGGAGCGCAGCAGCAGCCGCTCCCCCGCCAGGTCCGAGAACTCCGCCACCGCGCCGTACGCCAGCCGCGCCCCGCGCGCCGTGGGACCGTCCGGCGTCTCGCACACCCCGGGCGCCCCGTCCGCCGGTACCGCGCAGTTCGCCTGGACGCTCCGGCCGTCCGGACGCAGCAGCGTCAACGCGGCGCGCAGCGGTTCACCCGTGGAGTTGTGGAAGAAGGTCCGTGCCCAGGTGCGGCCGGCCTCGGCGAGGACGCAGGTCTGGGCCGTGATCCCCGGGCGGGCGGTGAGTTCGGGGCCGCAGTGGGTGGTGCGCCCCCGGGCCAGGAGGGAGCGGGTCAGCTCGGTGAGCGGGTCGCCGGAGGCGGCCGACGGGCCCGGCGAGCCGGGGTCGCGGCCGGCGTCCGGGACCACCGGCGGGAGGAGGCTGTCCGCCGGCCCGGCCGTCGCGGCGGCCAGGGGGACGGCGAGGGCGAGCACGGCGGTGCCGGCGAGCCCGATCAGGCGGAGAATCCGCGCACGCTGCATGGAACCCACTTGCGGAGGTGACGAGGTATGCCGGAGGTGTGGCACGGGGAAGGTGCCGCCCGCGGCGCGGCGGGCGGTGCGCCTCGAACCTATCGGGCAACCGGGGCGGCACCGGGCGCCCTCGACCGCGATTCCCGGAGGAATCGGGACAGCTCACACCCTTACGGGTGAACCGGAACTACGCGTTTCCGGCCACCCGTGGACGCATGCGGTGCGGCGGCGCGCGGCGGTGCTCAGTAGGCGAGCCGGCTGCCGCCGTCGGGGGTGCTGGTGCTCGCCGTCACCAGCGCGTCGACGATCGTGGCCACCTTCGGCAGCCAGGGTGCGGCCTGGGTGCTGGCCGGCGGGCGCTCCCAGCGGACCTTGCCGGCGCCGGTCGGCGACGGCGGCAGCACGAGGTAGCCGCCCTCGCCGTGGAACCGCAGCGAGCTCGGCACCCAGTCCCGGGAGCTCAGCAGTTCGCCCAACTCCGCGAGGTCGTACGGCGATACGAGCAGCGACCAGCGGGTCGGGGTGGCCACCACGGGTCCGGTGCGGACGCCGAAGTGGTCCAGCGCGGCCAGCGCCCGGGCCCCCGCGACGGCCGGCAGGCTCACCGCGCAGGGCGCCCGGCCGCCGGTCGCCAGGATCACCGGCGCGTCCGGGCGGTTGCTCCACCACCACCGCACCATGCGGGCGTCGGTGGTCGCCGCCAGCAGTGCGGGGTCGAAGGGGTGCGCCCCCGGCACCGCGCAGTCGGCGTCGGGGCAGTTGCAGCGGCGGGGTGCCCGCTCGCCGAGGCCGA
Organism: Streptomyces diastatochromogenes; assembly: GCA_001418405.1. GTDB lineage: Bacteria > Actinomycetota > Actinomycetes > Streptomycetales > Streptomycetaceae > Streptomyces > Streptomyces albulus_C. The sequence goes on from LIQL01000399.1 coordinate 4,612, forward strand.
GCCGGCCGCCCGCCTGCTGGCGCCCGGCGGGTCGCAGCCCGACGCCCGGGAGGACGGGCCACTGCCACTCGGTGGCGCAGTGGAGCGCCGCACCGAGGAGCGCCGACCTCCCGCTGCGCCGGAACAGGGGCTTGCGTCGCCTTCCGAGGATCTCGCGCATGAGCGCTCGTTCCTTTCCGTTACGCCGAGGGCTTGGGTCCTTCGCACTGCACGCCGATGAGCTGGACACACCGTAGGTGCGTGCCGTTTCGCAATTGCCGTTGTGCTGTTCCGGGCCGGTGCGGAGTGGTGCGGGTGGTGCTGCGGCCCGGTCGTGCGGTTCGGCCGGCCGGCCTGGTTGTGCGACCCGGAGGTCGTTCGCGCTCGATCACCACACGTGGCGACCGGGTCACCGCGTGTACGAGGCAGCGCATCACGCCGTACACCGGGCGTGGAACGTGGCGGAGGGTGGCGCGCGCATGGCGCTTGCGCTTCCGGTGGTGCCTTCCCGCCACTGGGGAGTGCGTCGCGGTGGTCGCCGTATAGGACGCCGGGGCCGGCCGGAGAGTTCCGGTGCGGCTCCAACTGCCCCCGCACCTATCCGAGTACGTACCCGCCACGGTGGATATGACGCGCTGCTGATCGCCGCCAGCAGACCTCAAATTGACGCTCGGGGGGCTTTTTTCAGGCCAATCTACAGACCTCGCTGACACCACAAACCCCAAGGGGACAGTGCTGGACATCACATTGCTGGTGCGTGTACATGTGGAGGCATTGATAGCGGAGCAGCATGACATGGGGGTTTGCGATGCTATTGAGGACATTGAGCGGACCGCACGACCGCACAACATCACTCAACAAAAAGCCGCACTCCCCGTCACATCGCGGCCTGAACTGGGCTTTTCTCGGTCACTTCGTAGGTCGTCGGCCATGAGCGCCCCCCACGTCCCGAAAGTGGCTGGAATCGAACCAGCGCTTCCCGCACCGGCGCACACTGCCGACCCTCGTGTGACGGCGCCTCCCGCCGATCCCTCTGATCCCGCCGATTCCACCGGTTCCACCGATCCCGCCTCCGACGCCTCCGCTGACGGCCCGTCCGGCACCGCCGGCACCGCGCAGGACGACGCCCGCCCCGACGCACCGGGCGCCGCCGGCGGCCCCTCCCCCGTCGACCGGATCGCCGCCGTCCAGGACCGGCTGGCGGGCTGGATCTCCGACCTCAGCACCCTGCACGACCTCACCGAACGACTCGTCCGCACCCGCACCTTGGACGACGCGCTGCGCGAACTCCTGCGGGCCGGCGCCTTCCTCGTCGGCGCCCGGCGCGGACTGGTCGTGCTGGCGCCGCAGGACGGCCTCGGCCCGAAGACCAGCGTCGGGCTGGGCCTGGGCCACGCCGAGATCGGCCACCTGGAGACCGTGCCGCGCCGCGCCCTGTCGTACGCGCGGATACTGGACGGCCTCCCCGAGCCCGGCGCGGGCGACGACGCCGGGGCCGAGGCCCGCACCGAGATCGCCGAACCGGACATCCCCGGGGAGAAGGACCTCGACCCGCGGCTGCGCGAGGTCGCCGCCCGACTCGGCTACGCCGCCAGCTACGCCGTACCGCTCACCGCCGGCCCCGTCGGCCGGATCGGCGCCGCGGTCTGGCTGTACGACGAACCGGCCGAACCCGGTGACCGGCGGCGCCACCTCGTCGGCCTCTACCGCGCACACGCCGCCGAACACCTCGCCCGGCTGCTCGAACTCCACCGCAGCCGGCAGGCCGCCCGGACCCTCCGCGACGAACTGCTGCCCCGCCGGCTGCCGCGGATCCCCGGCGTCCGGCTCGCGGTGCGGCACGCCACCGGGCCGTGCGGCGGCGGCGACTGGTACGACGCGCTGCCGCTGCCGGACGGCGCGCTGGGTCTGGCGGTGGGCTCGGTCACCGGGTCCGGCCCGAGCGCGGTGGCCGCCATGGGGCGGCTGCGGGCCTCGCTGCGGGCCTACGCCGTCATGGAGGGCGAGGACCCGGTCGCGGTCCTCTCCGACCTCGAACTGCTGATGCGGCTGACCGAGCCGGCCCGGAGCGCCACCGCGCTGTTCGCCTTCACCGAGCCGCCGGGCGGTCCGGGCGGGCCCCCGGTGCCGGCCGCGATCGGCGGGCCGGCGCCGCGCAAGATGGTGCTGGCCGGGGCCGGCCACTGCCCGCCGCTGGTCCTCGGCGACCTGCGGGCGGAGTTCGTGGAGACCTCGCTGTCCGCGCCGCTGGGCATGCTGGCCTGCTGGGAGGCGCCCAGCGTGGAGATCGAGCCGGCCCCCGGCGAGACCGTGCTCCTGTACAGCGACGGGCTGCTGCACCGCACCGGCGAGCCGATGGATCGGGCGTTCGCCCGTCTGCACTCCGCGGCCGCCGGCGTCCCCCGGGCCAGCCGGCACGACCCGGAGGCCGTGGTGGACCACGTCGTGCGGGCCATGCTGCCGCAGGGACTGGACGACCCGTCCTCGGAGGAGGACGTGGTTCTGCTCGCGGCCTACTTCGAGGAGTAACGGCGTCACCGCAGGTCACGGGGGTGGGCGCGGCGGCGCCCGGCCCCCGGGACCGGCGTGCGGGACAGGTCACCTCGTCAGACCCCTGGACCGCATTCCGTTCGCACTTACGATGGAATGCGGTGCAGTCTGAAAAGCCTTAAAAGGAGGCATGGTGACCGACGAGCTCGCTCCGGAGACCCCGGAAGAGGAAGAGCAGCCGATCAAGCAGCGCAAGAACGGCCTGTACCCGGGCGTATCGGATGAGCTCACCGAGAACATGAAGGGCGGCTGGGCCGACACCGAACTGCGCGACCTGGAGCCGATCGCCCAGGCGTCGCACGCCGCCCGGCGCCGCGCCGCGCTCTCCGCGCGCTTCCCCGGCGAGCGCCTGGTGATCCCCGCGGGCCTGTTGAAGACCCGCTCCAACGACACCGAGTACCCCTTCCGGGCCTCGACCGAGTACGTCCACCTCACCGGCGACCAGACCGACGGCAGCGTCCTCGTCCTGGAACCGCGGGGCGACGGGGCCGAGGGCCACGACGAGACGCTCTACCGCCTGCCCCGCTCCAACCGCGAGAACGGCGAGTTCTGGCTGAACGGCATGGGCGAGCTGTGGGTCGGCCGCCGCCACAGCCTCGACGAGTCCGCGGCGCTGCTCGGCGTCGCCTGCAAGGACGTCCGCGAGCTGCCCGAGCTGCTCAAGGAGGCCACCGGCCCGGTCCGGGTCGTCCGCGGCCACGACGCCCCGATCGAGCAGGCGCTGCACGACAAGGTCACCGCGGAGCGGGACGAAGAGCTGCGGGTGTTCCTCTCCGAGGCCCGGCTGGTCAAAGACGAGTTCGAGATCGGCGAGCTGCAGAAGGCCGTCGACTCGACGGTGCGCGGCTTCGAGGACGTGGTCAAGGTCCTCGACAAGGCCGAGGCGACCAGCGAGCGCTACATCGAGGGCACCTTCTTCCTGCGCGCCCGCGTCGAGGGCAACGACGTCGGCTACGGCTCCATCTGCGCCGCCGGCCCGCACGCCACCACCCTGCACTGGGTCCGCAACGACGGCGCGGTCCGCTCCGGCGACCTGCTGCTGCTCGACGCCGGCGTGGAGACCACCACCCTCTACACCGCGGACGTCACCCGCACCCTGCCGATCAACGGCCGCTACACCGACCTCCAGCGCAAGGTCTACGACGCGGTCCACGAGGCCCAGGAGGCCGGCATCGCGGCGGTGAAGCCGGGCGCCGGCTTCCGGGACTTCCACGACGCCGCCCAGCGGGTGCTCACCGAGAAGCTGGTCGAGTGGGGCCTGGTCGAGGGCCCGGTGGAGCGCGTCCTGGAGCTGGGCCTGCAGCGCCGCTGGACCCTGCACGGCACCGGCCACATGCTCGGCCTGGACGTCCACGACTGCGCCGCGGCCCGCACCGAGAGCTACGTCAACGGCACGCTGGAGCCCGGCATGGTGCTGACCGTCGAGCCCGGCCTGTACTTCCAGGCGGACGACCTGACGGTCCCCGAGGAGTACCGCGGCATCGGCATCCGGATCGAGGACGACATCCTCGTGACGGAGGACGGCAACCGCAACCTCTCCGCCGCGCTGCCGCGCCGGTCGGACGAGGTCGAGGCGTGGATGGCGGGCCTGCTCGGCAAGTAGGCCCCGCGCGCAACGTCAACGGCGCGCCGGAGCGGGTGGCTTCAGTCCCCCCGCCCCGGCGCGCCGTCGTCGTCCGGGCCGTCGTGCTCCGGGCCGGTGCGCTCCGGGGTGCCGGCCGGCCGGCGGTCACCGGTGGCGTAGGCGCCCGCCCGCGCCGCGGCCCACACGGCGGTGGCGGTGGACTCGGCGAGGCCGGGCTCCACGGGGCGGCGGGCGATCAGGATCCGGTAGTAGAAGGGCGCGCCGAGCGCCGCCATCACCGCTTCGGGGTCGGTGTCCGCGGGGAGTTCGCCGCGCGCGATGCCGCGCCGCACCAGCTCGCCGGCCAGCACCAGCCGCTCGTCGAAGAAGTCCCGCAGCGCGGTGGCCGCCTGGGGGTCGCGGGCCGCGGCGGCGACCACCGCCTCGATCAGGCCGCGGGTCCGGTCCGCGCCGTAGAACCGGCCTATCCCGTGGGCCAGCGCGCGCAGGTCGCCGGGCAGGGTCCCGGTGTCGGGCAGCGGCACCCCGCTGCTCATGTCGGTCAGCAGCTCGCAGACCAGCTTGTCCACGCTGCGCCAGCGGCGGTAGAGGGTCGCCAGGTGCACCCCGGAGCGCTGGGCCACCCGCTCCATGGTGAGCGTGGCGAAGCCGCCGTCGGCCAACTCCTCGGAGACGGCGGTCAGTACGGCTCGGCGGGTACGCGCCGTTCGTCCCCCGGGGCGGGTCTCGCCCGGGGCCTGGTGCGCGGTCGTCACAGCGGCTCCGTTACGGGGGTCGTGGTACGGATCGCAGCGCGGATTGCAGTGCGGGTTCTGGCCAAGTATTGTCCAGGACAGATTAACGCGAGCAACTTCGCGTTAATCGGGGTGCCGCGCTGGTCTCGCTGGGAAAGGGGACGCCGCGGGGGAGGTCCTCCTCTCGCGAGACCGCGCAGTCCACCTTCACCCAACGGCGATTTCCAGCCGTTTTCCGGCTCTTCCGGGTTCCGCCCGTTGTCCCCCGGTCTGCCCAGGTCCGCCGGGTCCGCCCGGTCCTGGGGACGTCCCGGCCCGCCGTGCGCGGCCCGCTCAGCGCAGCCCGTGCCGCCGGGCCACCATCCGCTGCACCGTCGCGTCGGGCAGCAGCCGCCGCAGCAGGAAGACCGCGGGGGCGTTGCTGCCGACCGCGTAGTGCGGCCGGGGGCGGGCCGCCTCGATCGCCTTCAGGACGGTGGCCGCGACCTTCTGCGGTGGGATGCCGCGCGCCTCGTTGGCGTCGAGGGCGGCCAGCATCGTCCGGTACTCGTCCGCGAACGGCGAGCCGTCCGCCACGTAGTGGGTGCGCCGGGCGCTGATGCCGGTGGCGATCGAGCCCGGTTCGACGGTGGTGAGCGCCACGCCGTAGGGCGCGACCTCCCGCCGGGCGGCGTCCGCGAAGCCCTTGAGCGCGGCCTTGGCGGCCACGTAGGAGGAGCGGTAGGCGAGCGGGAAGCTGGCCAGCATGGAGCCGATCATCACCACCCGGCCGTGGCCGCGCTCCCGCATCCCCGGCAGCACGAGCTGGGTGAGCCGCACGGCGCCGAAGACGTTCAGCTGGAAGAGCCGGCGGACCGCGGCCATCGGGAGCTCCTCGAAGGGCCCGTTCTGGCTCTCGCCGGCGTTGTTGACCAGCACGTCCACCGGGCCCGCCGCCGCGGCGCACGCCTCGATGCCGGCCTCGTCGGCGAGGTCGAGCGGGAGGTAGCGGACGCCGGGCAGCGGTGCGGCGACCGTCAACGGGTCCCGGCTGGTGCCCAGGACGTGGTAGCCGCGGGCGACCAGCGCCGCGGCGACCGCGGCGCCGATGCCGGAGGAGGCCCCGGTCACCAGCGCGGTGCGCCCGCCGCGGTCGCCCGCCCCGGCCGGGCTCCGGCCCGTCGCGGGGGCGCTCACGCCAGGTCGCGGGCCAGCGCCCGCCCCGCCGCGCGGCCGGAGAAGATGCAGCCGCCCAGGAAGGTGCCCTCCAGTGCGTTGTAGCCGTGCACCCCGCCGCCGCCGAAGCCGGCGACCTCGCCGGCCGCGTACAGCCCGGCGAACGGCGTGCCGTCCGGGCGGACCACCTGCGAGTCCAAGGTGGTCTCCAGGCCGCCCAGCGTCTTGCGGGTCAGCAGGTGCAGCCGGACCGCGATCAGCGGGCCGTGCGCCGGGTCGAGGAGGCGGTGCGGCTTGGCGACCCGGGTCAGCTTGTCCGGCCAGTACTCGCGGGCGTTGCGCACCGCCATCAGTTGGAGGTCCTTGGAGTACGGGTGCGCCACCGCCCGGTCGCGGGCCAGCACTTCCCGTTCGACCGTCGCGTAGTCGAGGGGGGCCGACGGCTCGACGGCGTTCATGCCGGCGACCAGTTCGCGCAGGGTGCGCCGGACGACGAAGTCCGCGCCGTGGTCGAGGAACGCCTGGACCGGGCCGGGTGCGCCCTTCTTCACCCGCGCCAGCGCGAGCTTGAGGTCCTTGCCGGTGATGTCCGGGTTCTGCTCGGAGCCGGAGAGCGCGAACTCCTTCTCCACGATGGAGCGGGTCAGCACGAACCAGGTGTGGTCGTGGCCGGTGTGCACGATGTGGCGCAGGGTGGCCAGGGTGTCGTGGCCGGGGAAGAGCGGTGCGGGCAGCCGGCGTCCGGTGGCGTCCAGCCACAGCGACGACGGGCCGGGGATGATCCGGATCGCGTGGTCGGGCCAGATCGGGTCCCAGTTCTTGATGCCCTCGGTGTAGTGCCACATCCGGTCGCGGTTCACCAGGGAGCCGCCGGCCCGTTCGGTGATCTGCAGCATCCGCCCGTCCACGGAGGCGGGCACGCCGGTGATCATCGACTTGGGGGCCGGGCCGAGCCGGTCGACCGGCCAGTTCTCCCGGATCAGTTCGTGGTTGCCGCCGATGCCGCCGGAGGTCACCACCACCGCCTGCGCCCGGAACGCGAACTCGCCCGTCGTCTCGCGCCCGGAGGCCACCCCGCGCGGGAGGTCCGACGGCGCGAGCGTGCTGCCGCGCACCCCGACCGCGGCCCCGTCCTCCACGATCAGTTCGTCGACCCGGTGGCGGTGCCGGAAGTCCACCAGCCCGCGCTCGGCGGCGGCCCGCACCGGTTCGGCGAAGACCCGGACCACCTCGGGGCCGGTGCCCCAGGTGAGGTGGAAGCGGGGGACGGAGTTGCCGTGGCCGGTCGCCAGGCCGGCGCCGCGCTCGGCCCAGCCGACGGTCGGCATCAGCCGCAGCCCGAGGTCGTGCAGGTAGCGGCGCTTCTCGCCCGCCGCGAAGTCCACGTACGCCTGCGCCCACTGCCGCGGCCAGTGGTCCTCGCGGTCCCGGTCGAAGCCGGCGGAGTCCAGCCAGTCGGAGAGCGCCAGTTCGGGCGAGTCCTTGATGCCGGCCCGCCGCTGCTCGGGGCTGTCCACCAGGAACAGCCCGCCCAGCGACCAGAACGCCTGGCCGCCGAGGTTGGCCTCGCTCTCCTGGTCGACGACGAGCACCCGGCGCCCCGCACGGGTGAGTTCGTAGGTGGCGACCAGCCCGGCCAGTCCGGCACCTACGACGATGACGTCGGCGTCGTCGCTCATTCCGCCACCTCGTTGCGCTCGCTCATGGGGGAGCTCCTCTACGGTTCGCGGCGGCCGTCGACACCCGGCCGACAACCTTGTCGCGTCCATGTCCGTAACAACCGATACAGGAACGTATCCGATGGGTCGGTGCCGCAACAAGGACCACCGGGCAGACACCCCCGGGGCGACGGCCGCACCACCACCGCGGCGCCACAGGTCCGGCTTCTACTATGAACGGGACATCCGAGCGGACGTACTCCGTCGTCGTCACCGCCGGCAGCGGTCCGGTCGGGGCGGCCGGAGCGAACTGGGGGGACCTGGCGTGGGCTTCATGGACCGCGTACGCGGCGAATTCATCGACATCATCGAATGGACCGACGACAGTCGGGACACCCTCGTGTGGCGCTTCCCGCGCTTCGAGAACGAGATCAAGATGGGCGCCAAGCTCATCGTGCGCGAGTCGCAGGCCGCCGTCTTCGTCAACCAGGGCCGGATCGCGGACGTCTTCGCGCCGGGCATGCACGAGCTCCAGACCGGGAACCTGCCGATCCTGTCGACGCTCCAGGGCTGGAAGTACGGCTTCCACTCGCCGTTCAAGGCGGAGGTCTACTTCGTCACGACCCGGCAGTTCACGGACCTGAAGTGGGGCACGCAGAACCCGGTCACGGTCCGCGACCCCGAGTTCGGCATGGTCCGGCTGCGGGCGTTCGGCGGCTACGCGGCGCGGGTCACCGACCCGGGCCGGCTGATCACCGAACTCGCCGGCACCGACCCGCAGTTCCGCACCGAAGAGGTCGAGGAGTACCTGCGGCAACTGATCGTGGGGCGGCTCGGCACGCTGCTGGCCAGCTCGGGCATCCCGATGCTCGACCTCGCCGCGCGCCAGGCCGAGCTCGGCGACCGCCTGGCGAAGGCACTGACGGACGAGCTGGCGGCCACGCACGGCCTGTCCATCCCGAAGTTCATCATCGAGAACATCTCGCTGCCGCCCGAGGTCGAGCAGGCCATCGACGCCCGCAGCCGCATGGGCATCATCGGCAACGTCGACAACTACGCGCGCCTCCAGGCCGCGGACGCGGTCCGGGACGCGGCGAACAACCCCGGCGGCGCCGGCGAGGGTGTGGGCCTGGGGCTGGGCATGGCCGCCGGTCAGCAGCTGGCGCAGGCGTTCGCGCCCCAGCAGGGCCAGCAGCCCGCCGCGCCGGCCGCCCCCGCCCCGGGCGGCGGGGCCGTGCCGCCGCCGCTGCCCGGTCAGCAGCAGTACCAGTGGTACGTGGCCGTGGACGGCCAGCAGCAGGGCCCCTACGACCACGCGACGTTCACCGGGCACATCGGCTCGGGCGCGGTCCGGCGCGGCATGCTCGCCTGGCGCGAGGGGATGGCGGCGTGGCAGCCCGTGGAGAACGTGCCGGAGCTCGCCCCGCACTTCCGTGCCACCCCGCCGCCGCTGCCGCCGCAGGCGTGACGCACCGCCAGGAGGCCGTGACCCCATGAGCTACCAGCCGTACCAGCCGCAGCAGCCGTATCCGCCCCAACAGCCTCATCCCCAGCAGCCTCCGCAGGGGTACCCGCCGCCGGCGTCCCAGCAGGGGTACCCGCAGCAGGGGTACCCGCCCCAGGCGCCGCCGCAGCCGTACCCGCCGCAGGTGCCGCAACAGCAGCCGCCGCAGCCGTACCAGCAGCAGCCCCCGCAGCAGCCGCAGCCCCCGCAGGTCGGGCAGGGCGGGCAGGCCGGGCAGGGCGGGCAACAGCCGCAGTCCTACGCGTGTCCGAGCTGCGGTTCCACCGCCGAGTACGCCCCGGGCACCAACGTGCTGCGCTGCCCGAACTGCCGGTTCGAGCAGCCCATCGCGCCCGTCAACCGCGAGGTGCGGGAGCACGCCTGGGAGGAGCTGGCGGGCCTGGCGCCCAAGCCGACGGCGGCCGGCGGGCAGGTCCTCACGTGCCCCGGTTGCGGTGCGGCCAACGAGACCTCCGCGCTCTCCGGCCGCTGCCAGTTCTGCGCCACGCCCCTGGTCGCCTCGACCGCCGGGGACCGGATCGTGCCCGAGGGCCTGGTGCCGTTCCGGGTGAACAAGCGGGACGTGCACGACAACCTCGGCAAGTGGGCGAAGTCCCGCTGGTTCGCGCCGAACAGCCTGAAGAAGGTGAACGCGGCGGAGACCCTGCACGGGACGTACGTGCCGCACTGGACGTACGACGCCGCGACCGCGACCGCCTACAGCGGCGAACGCGGCGAGGAGTACACCGTCGGCACCGGCGACAACAAGGAGACCAAGGTCCGCTGGTACCGGGTCAACGGCACCGTCCAACGGTTCTTCGACGACGTCCTGATCCCCGGTGTCGGGCACGTCCCGGCCGACCGGCTGGAGGCACTGGAGCCCTGGCCGCTGAAGCAGGCGGTGGCCTACCAGGAGGCGTACCTGGCGGGCTTTCGGACCCTGCGGTACGACGTCGAGCCGGAGGCGGGCTTCCAGAACGCCCAGCAGAAGATGGCCAAGGTCATCGAGAAGGACTGCAAGCGGGACATCGGCGGTGACCGGCAGCGGCTGCACTCGGTGGACACCAACTACGGGTCGGTGACCTACAAGCTCCTGCTACTGCCCGTGTGGTTCGCCTCGTACGTCTACAACGGCAAGCAGTGGCAGGTCATGGTCAACGCCGAGACCGGCGAGGTGACCGGGGACCGTCCCTACAGCCCGTGGAAGATCGCCTTCACGGCCCTCCTCGTGGCCGCCGTGGTGACGACGCTCCTGGTCGTCTACAACATGCACCGCCACTGACCGACGACGCCCCCCACGATGTCGACGCGGCGCTCACGAACCCTCGTGAGCGCCGCGTTCGCGCGTGGTCCGGCAGGGGCCGACGGGCCCTCAGCGCTTGGTGGTGCCGTTGAACAGCGCGCGCGACCAGACGTAGCCGACCAGGGAGATGGCGGCGCACCAGGCGAGCGCGAGCCAGCCGCTGTTGCCGATCTCCGAGCCGGAGAGCAGACCGCGCAGCGCCTCGGTCATCGGCGTGAAGGGCTGGTTCTCGGCGAACCAGCGCAGCCCCGGTGACATCGAGGCGGCCGGCACGAACGCCGAGCCGAGGAACGGCAGGAACTGGATGAGCAGCGGCTTGTTGCTCGCGGACTCGACGGTCTTGGAGAGCAGGCCGAGCGCGGTCGACAGCCAGGTCACCGCGAAGGCGATCGCCGCGAGCAGGCCGGCGGCGGCGAGCCACTGGAGCGGCGTCGCCCCGGACCGGAAGCCGAGGGCCAGCGCGACGCCCACCACCAGCACGGTGCACGCCATGGTCTGGAGGACGCTGCCGATGACGTGCCCGGTCATGAACGACGAGCGGGTGATGTTCATGGTGCGGAAGCGGTTGATGATGCCCTCGGTCATGTCGGAGCAGACCGCGATCGAGGTCGACATCGAACCGGCCGCCACCCCCATGATGATGACGCCGGGCGTCAGGTACTCCAGATACGCGTCCCGTCCCCCGCCTCCCGGCAGTCCCGCGCCGATCGAGTCCCCGAAGGCGTAGACGAAGAGCAGCAGCATCAGGATCGGCATCATGGCGGTGCCGAACCCCACGGACGGGTAGCGGATGGCGTGCTTGAGGTTGCGCCGCAGCATCGTCATCGAGTCGTGCGCGGCGTGCGCGAGGGTGCTCATCGCTGGGTCTCCTTCACGGGGTGCGGGGTGCCGGTGCCGGTCAGGGCGAGGAACACGTCGTCCAGGTCGGGGGTGTGCACGGAGAAGTCCGCGGCCCGGATCCCGGCGGCGTCGAGCCGGTCGAGCAGGGCCCGTAGCGCGTCGAGGCCGCCGTCGCCGGCCACCCGCAGGGCGAGGCCCTCGTCGTCGCGGACCGCGCCGGGGAAGGCGACGACCGCGCGCTCGTACGCGGCGGGGTCGGTGAACCGCAGCCGGACGTGGCTGCCGGGGATCCGGGCCTTGAGCTCGTCGGCGGTGCCCTCGGCGACGATCCGACCGCCGTCGAGCACGGCGATCCGGTCGGCCAACTGGTCGGCCTCCTCCAGGTACTGGGTGGTGAGGAAGACGGTGGTGCCGCCCGCGACCAGCGCGCGCACGGTGTCCCACATGGTGCGGCGGCTGCGCGGATCGAGTCCGGTGGTCGGCTCGTCGAGGAAGATCACCTGCGGATCGCCGACCAGCGTCATCGCGAGGTCGAGCCGGCGGCGCATGCCGCCGGAGAAGGTCGCGGCCCGCTTCTGCGCGACGTCCGCGATCTCGAAGCGCCGGAGCAACTCCCGGGCGCGGGAACGCCCTTCACGCTTGCCCAGGCGCAGCAGGTCGGCCATGAGGAGCAGGTTCTCCTCGGCGGTGAGCAGGTCGTCGAGCGCGGCGAACTGCCCGGTGACGCCGATCGCGGCGCGCACCCCGTCCGGTGCGGCGGCCACGTCGTGGCCTGCGACGCGGGCCTGTCCGCCGTCGGCGGCGAGGAGCGTGGAGAGGATCTGCACGGTGGTGGACTTGCCGGCGCCGTTGGGCCCGAGCAGCCCGAAGATCTCGCCGCGCCGGACGTCGAGGCTGATGCCGTCGCTGGCGCGTACCGCCGGCGCCCGGTCCGCTCCGCGCCGCCCGCGCAGCGCGGGATAGGTCTTGACCAGGTCCTGCACCACACACACCGGCGTGCCCTGCG
>LIQL01000004.1:0-68738 GCA_001418405.1 Streptomyces diastatochromogenes
GTCGGGGGTGGGGAGAGGGGGTGCGCCGGGGGTCAGATCGGGCACCCGGTGAGCGGGCAGAACGGGCCTGCGTCCGAGGGCCTTGGTGAGGTCCTCGTGGTGCACGCCGTAGTAGTTCCGGCCTTTGATCGACATCTGGCGTCGCACGGGTATGCGTAGCTGCCCGCACTTGGCCCGGAAGGCCGGCTCCTTCCAGTCGAGCANNGGAGTTCGAGGAGGACGTCGGTGTGGACGCCTTTGCGTCCCTGTTGCACCGCGTGTGCCACGTTGTGCTCGACGAAGGTCACGAAGGCCGCTTCGGCTGCCCTCTGTACGGCGGCCGGGTCTGCGGGCTCGATGCGCTCGTGCTTCTCCCCCAGTTCTTGATCATTTTCATGATCGTTTTGAGGAGCGTCGTCGGCGGGTTCGACGTCCGCGTCCTCCTGGCCCTCCCGGCCGGGAGCGGCCGGGAGGGCGATCACCAGCCAGGCCAGGAGCAGCAGCCATCCGAGGACCGAGTAGCGGGACCAGGCAAATGCGTACAGCCAGCAGACGCCGAGGATGACGGCGAGCCGTGCGCCGGGAGAGCCGTCCTTCTGCCGCACCCAGGAGCCGAGGCGACCGCCCAGCAGCGGCCAGACGCGGACCAGGCCGACCGCGTACGCCTTGGCGGTGGGGAAGAGACGGACGATCTGGCGCAGCACCTCCTTCATGTGGAGACCTTGGCGAGCAGATTGGTGAGCGTGGTCGTCAGGATGAGAGGGGCAGCCATCCAGATTCCTCCGGCGGCGGTGAAGAACGAGGACAGGATGAGCCCGGCCCATCCGCCCAGCGCGGGGGTGATGTTGATGCAGAGGGCGAGGATGGTGGCTATCAGACAGATGCCTCCCATGCCGACCTCACCGAAACCGGCGCCGGACAGGCTTGCTCTGATGCTCTCGCCCAGGGAGACGCCGGCGTCGGGCACGAGCGTCCACACCTGCCCTGCGGTGGTGCAGGCCGCGATGGCGAGGAAGCCGACGACGAAGGCGCCGCGTGACTTGAGGGTGATCATGCCTTTGCCGCGGATGCCGAAGATGAGCAGGACGAACAACGCGATGGCGACGGCTCCGGCCCCCACCGAGCCCAGCAGCTTGCCGCCGGTTCCCAGCGGGGTGCCGGTCGGAGCGGCGATGGTCATGAGTAGCACGGACTTTCCTTTCAGATCAGAACAGCGGCTGGGCGCCGGGGGCGTACAGGAGAACGGAGAGGGCGAGTGAGGCGAGGGGAATCCGGAAGAACCAACGGATGTATCCGGGCCAGTTGGCGACGCGCCGGTCGATGAGGAGGTGGCAGGCCGCGCACGCGGCGATTCCGATTCCGACTGCGGTGCCGATGGAGGTCTGCTCGGCTGCGTCCTTCAACTGCTGCGTGCCCCAGCTGACGATGCCGCCTTCACGGCCGATTTCTGCGGCGGTGCCGTTGAAGATGACGAACCGCCAGCGCACATCCAGGTCGCGCCAGAAGAAGATGAGTGCCTGAGAGTTCCGCTCCGGACGGGTTCGAGGAACGTCGACCGTGACAAGTTCCGGCTCGGGATTGACGACGGTCTCAGGGGCTTCCCGGGTGGGCTCCTTCGCTATTTCTTTCTTCCGGGGCTTTTTGCGTGTCTTCCTCTCCTCCTTTTTCTCCTCGGGGTGGTCGCCATTGCACTGCCGCCCGCAGGGGATTTGGCACCACGACTTGGCCGGGCAGGAGCAGCAGCAGTCCGGGAGCGGTGGGGATGCGACCGGAGGGGTGTGTGAGGGCTGTGGCGGGGCGACCGGCGCCCGGCTGTCGTTGGCGGTGTCGGCGGGACGGGCGGTCGCGGGTCGCGGGTCGTCCTCGTCGGCCTGGTCGGGGAAGTGGATCATCTGCGGCCGTCGGATCGTCCGCACCTGAGTCGGCCGGGCCACCCCGACGTCCCTCTCCTCCGGCTTCTCGGTTGCCTCATCGGTGCCGGGCTGGATGCTCCACCAGGGGATGGTGGAGGCGGGCGGTGCGGGTTCCGGCGTGACTTCGACGGGCCGGGCCGCAGGGGCGCCAGTCCCCTCCCCTTCCGGGCTGCTGGTGTCCTGTGGGGCCGTGACCTGCGGTTCTATCGCTTCTACTACCGCGTCTACGGAGGTGTGGTCCGGTGCGCTCACAGGAACACCCCCAGCTTTCGGAGGTGTTGACGCACCCGCTCCTCCGCCGTGGCGTCGTCGATCGCCGGCTCGGGGTGGGGGAGGAGGCGGAGGTGGGAGGCGGAGCTGCCTCGCGCGATGGCGGCGGCAGGGCGATGGCGGTGAGGACCCCGGCCGGTGCCGTGGATCAAGGTGAGTGCGGGCATGGGGACCTCCCGGGTCAGGGGTGGAGCAAGGCAGGGCAAATACGCAGAAAAGCGGCATGCTCAGGCAAGGTGGAACCGGAGCCTCGTGCAGGTGAAAGAAGGGGTGAGTGCTCAGCTGCGGGCGGGCGTGCAGGGGCGTCCGGACCCGGAGAGCCCGACCTGCCGGGGAGCGTACATACGTTCGATTCCTCGTTCCACTAGAGCCGCCATGATTTCTGGCGCACCGTCGAGGACACGCCAGTGGTCACTGTCCGTACCGGAGCGGCAGAATGGGCGAACGGCGAAGCGGAGCGTGGACGGGCCGGAACTCGGCGGCCTCGGCCGATGCGTTCGCGTGGACGCATCGCCGTTCGCCGGGCGGGCTACATGGTCAGTCCCGCCCACTCCGAGCCTTCCGGCCAGTCCGGACCTCCTTGATGAGCACCTGCGCCCAGCGCTGGCCGAATCCGTGCTTCTTGCCCAGCTCCTTGGAGTCGACAGGGCGTCCGTTCGCGAACGCCTCACGAACCTCCGCCTTCGCCTGCTCCCGGGCCGGTGACGATTCGTTCGCCGCCGCACCGCGCGCAACCTTCGGCGAACGACGCTGGTCAGAAGCCGGATTCGCCTTGCCGTTCGCCGCTTCGCTCGCCGCCCTCTGCGTCTTCGCCGGGCTGGCCGCAGAGGCGAAACCCCGCGGGCCGACATTCGCCTGCGGCGCATGCGCCTTCGCCGAGCGGTCATTCGTCGCAGGTTTCGCCGACGCTCCTTCGCGTTCGCTCGGGCGCATTCGCCCCGCACCGTTCGCTGCGTCGGGATGCCCCTTCGTTTCGCCGGGCACCAGGACGTCGTCGGCGCGAACGCGAACGTGGGTGAACCGTTCGGACCGCGGGGCCTTCCACCACCACAGCCGTCCGTACTGCTTCCGCAGCCGGTCGGCATGCTCTTGCCGATCACGCTCCGTGTGCAGTGCCTCGGCGTACGAGGTGATCTCCCACAAGACCATGCGGCGCCAGAGCGCGAACGTGGAGGGGAAGGCGAGCAGCCACCGGGACAGCCGGATCTTGTCCATCCGCCGCCCGGTCACCGCGCCGATGTAGGAGGCGTAGGCGTGCGCCGCGACCTCCGACAGCACCACCCACAGCGCCGGCATGACACCGTGGGCGATGCGCGCCGCCGCGTCATCGTCGGTGACGGCGGCGGTGTTGAGGTAGCACGTGACCGCGCTGAGCGCCCAGGGCACGAATCGGACCCAGGACAACGGCATGTCCTTGCGGATCAGTAGCAGGTGCGCCCCGGTGAATGCCGGGATGGCCAGGTCGATGCCGACCGGGAGAATCCATCCGTCCGGCAGCAGCCCGACCCTCCCCCCGAATCCCCACTGCGCACCTTTAGCTGCAACGGAATCGAAGCTCGAATAGAGGCCGAGTGTGCCGACGACTCCCGCGAGTGCGATGACGACGGCGAAGATGACGATTTCACCGGCAGACAGTCCGAGGAGTTCATCCGAGTCGGCGGGCCTCGGTTTGGTCTTGGCTTTGGCTTCCCAACTCTCACGCAGGGCCCGGGCCTTCTCGTTGTCGGCGTGGGCCTGCTGCAGAAGTTCGTCGGCCTCACTGACTTTCTGCTCGGCACACTGCTGTGCCTCGGCGACGATGCCGGCCGCCCTTTCCTTGCTGTTACGGACCAAGCTGCCGGCATCCTGCTGGGCTTCCGTGAAGGCTTTCTCCGCCGCAACTCGCCGGTCGGCGATGCCGCTTTCCGCGGACGCGATGATCTGCTTCGCTTCCAGGCGAGCCTGCTCCCTCAGCGCATCGGCGGTCTCCTCGGCCGCCTTGAGGGAAGCGCGGACCTGAGCCTGCGCCCGTGTGGTGGCGTCGACTTGAGCGGTGGCGGTGAGGTCGGCCGACTTGGTCTCGGCCAGGCTGACGATCCGGGCCGCTGCCGCATCGGCCTCCGCCCGGGTCCGAGCCGCCTGTACCTCCGCCTCCCGCAGGACCGTTTCTGCCTTCGTGAGGACCGCGCCGGCCGCCGCCTGTACTCCCTTGTCCGCCTCCGGCATCCGCCCCGGCGAAGGCATGACGTCGACGGAGGCGGACCGGGAGGTGGTGGCGGCGGTCGTGGTCACCCGGGGGCGGCGGTTCTTCCTCTGCTTGCTCATGTCCCGGGTGGATCCTCTTCTTTCGGGTCTGGATCGGTTGGTGGCTAGGCGGTGCAGGGGTGGGTGCGGCGGTTCGGGCAGGGATCGAAGTGGAGATGCCGCTCGCTGGCCTGCGGGCAGTCGGCATCGGTGCACGGCTCGCCGACCTGGCCGCGGCCGCTGCAGTCCGGGCATTCGACGGCGAGAGCCTGGCGGTAGAGGTCCATGCGCAGGCGGCCGATGAGGGCGTGGGCCCGGGCGAGGGACAGAGCGCCCTTGCCCAGGGCGAAGGCGGCGGCATGTTCGGCGGCCTGGGCGCCGGCCAGGAGGTCGGCGGCGGTCCGGGGCTGCACGTTCTCGGGAATGAGCATCAGGTGGTCCTTCGGCGGACCGGGTGGTGGACGGGACGGCGCCCGCCCACCACCCGGGATGGGGGAAGGGTCAGTTCTTCTTGGCGGGCCGGATCAGCGCGGCTATCCGGGGTGCCGCCGACTTCGCCTCGCGCTGCAGAGCCTCGGCGCGCTGGCTGGTGATCCGCTGCCTATCGGTGCCGTTCATCGCGCCCGCTCGATCTCGGTACGGCGGCGCCGGTTGGCGATGGCCGCCTTGCACAGGGCGATCTCCACGGTGAGCGCGACGCTGGAGTCGGCGGGCGGGGCGTCCAGAGGCTGGAGCCGGTAGCCGACGGCGCGGGCCCGGGATGCGAGACGGTCACGGCGGGCGGGCAGTTCGGTGCTCTGCTGGCTGGTCACCAGGCACCTCCGGCGATCTCCATCGTGATGCGGAAGGTGGCCCGGCCGGGGTAGCCGATGGCCTCGACGATCTGCGGCCGGGTCAGGTCCGGGACGCGGACACCGGGCGCGTGGATCACCGTCTGGATGCTGTCGGCGAGCGTGGCGGATATGGGTGCGGGGATGGTGAGGGCGAAGTCGCCGCCCAGAGTCTGCGAGGCTCCGACCCAGGCCCGGAACTGCTCGAATCCGGCGGTCTCGTCCACCGTGAACAGGGTGGGGGAGGGATCCGGGGCGGCCGGGGCCAAGCCCGGAACCGTAGAGTGCTGCATCAGTCCTCGATTCGAATCGGCGATCTTGGACGAAGGCCCCCGCCCAGCCCTGCATTGGCTGGGCGGGGGCCGTCTTGTGTGCCCGAACGGGCACGGCTCCCGCACGTACCGGGTGGGACGTGCGGCGCCGTATTCGTTCGGTTTGCGTCGTTCAGCTGTGCAGTTCTCAAAGGGCGTGGCTCCAGGGCCAGTTGCCGGGCGGACCCGGCCTCACGGACTGTACGGCACCGTAAATCTTGTACGCAAGCGTAGAACTTTTACAGAGCCGTACAAGATTTACGCTGAGGGGTGAGATGTACGCCGCCGTGACATGCCCGCGTACCATGCCCGGCATGGAGACCACCCCGAGCGAGCGCCCGCTGCCCCGGTACGACCGGACACTCACCGCCGCCGGCGTACGCAAGGAGTGGTCGGAATCGCTGTCGGACGCCGGCACCCACGGGCAGCACCTGCTCATCACCCGCTACCGCAAGCCCATCGCCGTCCTCGTGCCGCTGAGCTGGTACAGCCAGAGCAAGGAAGCCATCACCGCACCCGAACCGCGCCTCGTTGCCTCCGAAAAGGCGCGCGACACCGCCGCCGAGCTGTTCACCGACGTCGGCGAACACGACGCCCACATCGTGATCGCCGTGGGAGCCCACCAGGTCGCCGCCCTGCTCCCCGTCGGCTGGCACACCGAGGCACAACGCACCCGCGCAGACGCCGCCGCGGACCACGCACCCGACGCAGAGCAGGACAACCCGGCCGCCAACTGACGGACCAGCCGCCAAGACCCATGGCCAACGGTCGGCGCGCGCCCAACGGACTGGCAGGATGCGTCGGGTGATGGAGGAGATCGTCCGCTCGCTGACCGAGCACCTGGCACAGATGAACCCTCAGCAGCGGGCCGCCATGGTTTCCCGCTATCCCAAGGCGTGGGCGACACGGCCGCGCCCCCAGACGCTGCGCCAGCTCGCGGCCCGGCTGATCGGAAAGGCGGAACCGCGCGCTGAGGCGCTGCCCCTGGGTGAGCTTCAACTCCTCGAAGCCGCAGTCGCCTTGGCTGACCATCCACGCCCCGCGACCGAGCCGGCCACCTGCGACCGCGCGGCGCTGAGCCGTCTCGTCGGTGTCGGCGCGAGTGTCACCGAGCAGCGGGTGAACGACCTGCTCGACTCGCTCACCCGCTGGTCGCTGGCCTGGCCGGACGGCGACCGCATCATGCTCCATCCGCTGGCCCGCAAGCAGTTCTTCGCCCCGCTGGGACGTCGGCCCGTCGGCGATCCCCCCATGCCCGAGCGGGCCCCGCTGCTTCCCTCGGCTCCCGTACCCTCCACCCACTCCGCACCCCGCCAGCCGGGGTCCGGGAGCAGCGCACTGGACCAGGTGGACCGGATCCTCGCGGCGTTCACGCCCCCGTGGAAGAGCCTGAAGAAGGGCGGTGTCAGCGCGGCGGACGTCCGCCGCGCCGGACGCCTGCTGGACTGCCCTCCGGACGAAGTCCGCCTGTGGATCTACCTCGCCGACCGCCTCGGCCTGATCACCGAGACGTACGGACGGTGGGTGTGCACCCCCAAGGTCGAGACCTGGCGCGGCACCCCGCCCAGCGATCAGCTGCTCCACCTGATCAGCGCGTGGAGCGGCCTCCCCGCACTGCCGCTGTTCGAACTCCCCGACACCAAGCGCCCCGGACACACCGTGCCGGTGCTGAACCCGGTAGCAGCGCTGTCTGCCGCCGTCGACCAGCGCCGCACCGTCCTGTCGGTCCTTGAAGACCTGCCACCTGGCTGCGGAACGCAGCTGGGGCCCGAGCTCGCTCACGTCGTCTACTACCGACGGCCCTGTCTCTTCGCTCCCCGCGTGCTGGACCCGGACCACGCGCCGGCCAGCGGGGACGCATGCGCGTCCTGGCGACTGCCCCGGCCTGCCCTGGACGCCGAGCTGGTCACTCGCACCGTGGTACGGGAAGCCGAACTCCTGGGCCTGGTCGCCGACGGTGCACTGACCGACCTCGGCCGGGCCCTGCTCTCCGCTGCCGACGAGGAAGCCCTCTGCCAGGCGGTCGCCGCGGCGCTGCCCCTTCACAACCGGGCCGCCGTCCTCGCCGACCACACCGTCCTGGTCCCCGGCATCCCCACCCCGCCACTGGCCCGTCTGCTGGCCTCCGTCTGCGACCTGGAGCGCAAGGAGGCGCACAGTCAGAGCTGGCGCATCACCCCCGCCAGCGTCCGCCGCTTCTTCGACGACCATCCCGGCACCGACCCGGAGGATCTCCTGGTCCGACTGGCCGACGCCTCGACCACTCCGCTCCCGCAGACGGTCACCTACCTGGTGCGCGACACCGCCGCCCGGCACGGCCACATCACGGTCTCCGCAGCCCAGTCCGTCCTGGACGTCCGCAGCGAAGCCCTGGCCACCGAGCTGGTACACCACAGCGACCTGCGTCACCTGCGGCTCCGCCAGGTCGCCCCCACCGTCCTCCTCGCCTCCGCCCGCACGTCCACGGTGCTGGCCGCGCTGCGGGAGGCCGGATACGCACCCGCGGACAAGCTGGACTCCGCGCCCTCCGCCCCGCCGTCGGCAGCGACCAAAGCGACTGAGGAATCAACGTTGCCCGCGCCACGGCCCTTCGGAGCTCGAACTGGCCGTCCGGCGAAGGGCCTCCCACGCTGGCTCAGCGAACTCCCCGATGACCGCAGCACGGACTCACAGCTCTCCCCGCTGGCCCGGCTCATCCACGAGCAGGCACCGGTCCTCGGGCCCGTGGACTGCACGGCCCTCGCCGAGGCCATAGAGGCGGGCACCACGGTGCACATCGAATACCAGGACTACGGCCTCCAGCACACCACTGCCACCGTCACCGGACCGCACCTCAACGACCAGAACGCCGTGGCCGGACCGAGAAAGGAGCTGCCGTACCCCGTGGCCCTGAAGAAGATCCAGCTGGTGCTTCCCCGGCAGACTCCCCGCAGCCGTGAACAGGAGCCGACGACGGAGCCCTACGACGCCGGGCGGTAAGCGGCGGCCGGTGCAGCCGTGCCCGGCCAGCGGGCGTTGATCCGGTCGAGAACAGGCTCGATCCGCCGCCGGGCCTCCCGCGCCGGATCGAGGGAGATCTGCTCCATGGCACGCCCCGCCGGGATCATCTCCACCTTCAACGCCACCGCCCGGAGCCGGGCCCGCTGAAGACCGAGCTGCCCGAACAGGGCGTAAGCAGCGTCGCGCAGGTCCTCCGTGTGGGCGGACGCCTCAGGCAGGGTTCGCGAGCGCACCAGCTGGGTCCGGTCAGAGAAGACGATCACGAGGGTGAGGGAACGGGCGACGGCCCGATGATGTCGTCGCAGCCGTTCACCGAGCTCAACGCACACGCCGAGCAGCGCTGCGCGCACCACGTCCGGATCAAGGGTGTCGGTGGGGAAGTTCCGGCGGGCGCTGGTCGTGGCGGCCAGTCCGGTGGGAACCACGGCCCGCCGGTCGATACCCCGGCTGCGTTCGTGGAGCAGTCGGCCGGCGCGCCCGCCGAGGAGCCGCTGAGCCGTGGCCTCGGGCAACTCCGCGAACAGGCCGATGTGCTGGACGCCGTAGTTCACCAGCGTGCGCGCCTGGACATTCGTGATCCCGTAGAGCGCGCCGATCGGCAGCGGGCCGAGGAACCGGGGTACCGCGTCCGGGTGAACCGTGCGGATCCCGTTGTCCTCGGGGCGTGAGGACGCCATGGCGGAGACGGCCCAGGCCGGGCTGAGGCCGATGCGGGTGTCCACGCCGTGGTGTGCGAGGGCGCGCAGTCGGATCTGTGCCGCGAGTGCGGCGGGCGACCGGCCGAAGTACCGGGGCGCCGCAGACAGATCCACGACCATGGCGGACGGCAGCAGCAGCTGGACCATGGGGCTGAAGTCGTGCAGTTGCTCGTGCAGCCGCCGGTAGAGCACCTCGGAGGTGCCCGGCCGGACGCGGACGTGCGCGATCACCGGCTGCCGCAGTCCGCCGCTGCTCATCTCCACACCTCCATTGCGAACGCTAGTTCTATTTTGGTTGGGCTGGTGCGCCCCGGACAAATGCATGGCGCTGTCACACCCAGGACCTACGGTTCCGCCCATGAACACCGCGATCACCCGGTACGTCGCCACCGGCCAGCCGAAGCCCGTCCAGCACGCGGCCTGGCTGCTCTGCCGCTGGCTCACCGACCACCCGGCCGGGGCCGGCCTCACCGTGATCCAGGACGACGCGTACTTCCACGACCGCCGCGATCACGCCTCGGGCACCCCGGTGACCCGACAGGATCTGGCTTCCGCAGTACAAGTCCTCGTCGCCGAACGGCGCCTCACCGACGTAGATGGGATCTATCGGCTGCGTCCGGAACTCCTGCAGCCGCTGGACGTCACCACAGCCGAGTGGCCAGGCAAGGTCGTCCCCGGGTTCAAGCGCAAGCGGTACGAAATGTGCCTGTCGCTGTGCCCGTCCGGCTGGCCCCTGTCCACGCCCCAGGCGGGCTACCCCGGACACCAGCTATGCGGATCCGTCTTCGAACGGGCGCACAGCCCCCGCGGCCTGTGCGACGACCTTCCCGTCTGGCGGATCAACCGTTTTGACGGCCGGATGTCCGGGACGCAGTACTGGTGTGACGCCGAACTTCCCTCAGACCTACGGCCGTTCGCCGACGACCTGAAGGCCCGCCCGGGCTGCCCGGCGCCCGCGCGGCAGTGACCCGGACCCGCCCAGGCCGCCGAGGCCTCAGTTGTAGGAGCCGCATCGACACGGCGATGTCGGTGCCCCGGACACCCGGATAGCAGTCAGCTGATAGTCCGTAACCACTGTGGTCACGGACTATCAGCTCCTTCGGTCTCGGGGTGAGAGGCTCAGACGGCGGATGCGGCAGGTTCGGCAACGGCCCGCGCTGCGGTCCTCCAGGCAGCCGTGACAGCCTGGTGGGCCTGGGCGGTGGCGGCGGAGATGTCCGCAGGGAGCCGCAGAGGCGCACCGAAGTGCACGTGGACACGCGGCCGACGGATCGGAGCCGTCATCACGCCGGCGAGCTGCTTGACCCGGCTGCCAGAGGAGATCCTCCGGGCGCCAGCCTGCCCCAGGGGAACGACCGGGGCCTGCGCCGCACTTGCCAGCCGGGCCAGGCCGGTCCGGAAGGGGAGCGGCGGGGCAGCGGCGGCGTCCTTGCGCCGGGGCAGGCCACCCTCCCCGTAGATCAGAATGTGGCGTCCCTGGGTCAGAGCTGCAGTGGCCTCCTCGAGTGCCTCAGCCGCGCGAGCGGTTCCCCGGTGGACGGGTATGTGCCCCTCGCGGGCGAGCAGGCGGCCGAGCACCGGGACGCGCCACAGCCCGGCAGTCGCCATGATCACGGGGTGCAGGCCCGCGCGGTGCAGCGCGGCGATCAGGACGGCCGGGTCCGCGAGGGAGTCGTGGTTGGCGGCGAGGATGCTGGCCTCGCTCGGGAGTACACCGGGCTCGGAGGTGATGGTGAGGTGCCCGAACGCGGGGATGAGCGATGCGGCGGTACGGCTGAGCACGGTATACCTCTCGTACAAGGGTTGCGTGGTGATCTTCATGGTGGCGGGAGAGGGGCCGACCGGCCTGAGTCGGGATACTCAGATGCCGGTGAGCACGCCGTGGCGTACGTCGGCTCCTGGAAGACGGCTTGATCAGCGCGGCAGATGCGCGCGACCGCCCGACGGGCGGCTCGTGGCTACCTGGTCAGCTCCTCCAGGCCAAGCCACAGGAACAGCGCTCCGAGCAGCGTGAAGTACCCGCTGACGAAGATCCCGAAGAGCTGGCCGAGCAGCGGAGACCATGCACCGCCGCGCCCCATGACGGTGGCGGTGCGCTCCGGGTGCTTGCCGAGCCGGTAGCGAACCGTCACCGCCTGCCCCTGGGCCATCAGCAGGGCGTCCTCCTCGAACTCGCAGTACCGGCCATCCGCCGTCGTGAACCCGTAGACGTGATGCCAGTAGGTATTGCCCTCAGAGCTCTCCGAGGAGTACCGACGCACGCACGTTCCTTCGGCGGTCAGCCCATCGAACAGCGAGCGCAGGCGGCCCACCAGCTGCCGCACCAGGAACCCGCACAGCACGCCGAACGACGCCAGACAGAAGAGCCCCGCAGCCACCATTTCCATCGACGCAGGGTAAGCAGCCCAGCGGACAGGGCCCCGCCGGTCGCTCAGCCAGCGGTCTGGGCGTAACTGCGGCCAAGCGCCCACCGGATGGTCATGGCGTAGCGGGTGCGCAACCGCCGCAGCTCCCACGCCGACAGCAGCGTGACCGACAGCGGCGGGCCGATCAGGAACAGCACGCGCACCGTGGGCGGCGCGACGACGGGAGGCGTGTCGAGCATCTGGAAGACGAACAGTGCCCAGACGAGCACCGGTGAGACCAGCGGCGGAAGCACTTCCGACACGTCGCCGACGCGGAAGCAGTAGTGAACGCACAGCACCACCGACGCGACGGCGAACGGCACACCGAACAGGACACCGGCTGTGGAGAGCAGGAGACCGACGATCTGCAGCTGGCCGAGCACCGCGGTCAGCTGCACCGCACCGCCCAGGACGAGGAACCACAGCGCGGCCGCGCTGCCGAACAGCGCTCCGAAGCCCGCGATCGGGCCGAGCAGGCGCCGCCAGTAGGCCGCCCGCGTCTGCCGGCGGGCGGACAGGATGAAGACGGCGAGCACAGCCGGCCCGGCCACCAGGAGGATAGCTGCGCTGAGGACCATCTCGAGGGCCTTGTCCTGGACGACGTCGGCCATGGTCCCCTGCAGGGGATAGGCGTACAACAGCCACAGCGTGGCGACGATCCCGATCGCAGTCCGCGCGACCTGCGCAGCTTCGATGTGCGGGTCGATGATCCGGTCCGGCCGGGACGGCCGGAAGATCCGGTGGGCGAGTACAAACGGTAGAGCCAGCACGCCGAGGCACCCCGTACGGCGCGGGGCCTCGCCGTACGGGATGCGTATGGCGGTCATCTCCAGGTCTTTTCTCGTGAGTTGGTCAGTTGGGGACGGTGGACTGTGTCAGCGCGGCGCCTTGGGCCGCCGCGAGCTCGTCGACGCTTCTCGGCACAACTGGAGCTGGCACGAGGTGAAGGAGCAGCCGCGGCCACAGGACCTGAGACTGCGCATGCTCGGCGGCGAGCGTCTCGCGTACGAGGCGTCCGGCGGCCAGGTCGTCGAACTCGGCCTGGCAAAGCCTGATCACGGGGCCGAGGCTGATGAGCCCGACGTCGGGATGCCGGTCCATCCAGCCACCGTTGACGAGGGTCACCTCCGACAGCACGCCGACGTCGGACTCGGCATCGGCCAGGCTGACGGGCAGCAGCTCCCCGGCATGGACGAAAGCCGTGGCCTCCGGGGCGAGGCCGATCACCACGACCTCCTGCCGGGCGGCATCCCACGTTCTCGCCGTGGCCACCGGTGGCTGGTGGGGCATGGATCGTCCTCCGTTCGTCGTGCACCGCTGGGGTGAATCCGGCTTAGCGTAGGCGCCGTTGGCACACGCAAGGGAGCGGGGCGAGAACCTGACCTCCGGGCCCGTCGAGAGGCCGGCTCACCTGCACGGTCGTCACTCGACGACGGACAGCGTCGTGCGGCATTCCCAGTCGGGCTGCTTCCAGCGCGGAAGGCGCTGCCGGGAGTGCGGGCACAGGCAAGGCCGGGCGGAGACGTGTGTCTCCGCCCGGCCTAGGTTCCGGTCGGTCAGTGCGACGTGAAGTCGGCGACCAGCACGGCGAACGCTTCCTCGGTGATCGTCTCGATGCCGTACTTCGCTGCCTTGGCGACCTTGCTCCCGGCCCGTTCCCCGACTACCAGCAGGGAAGTCTTCTTCGTGACGTCGTCCTTCGCGGTGCCGCCTGCCGCCTTGATGAGCTGCTTCATGTCGGCTCGCTCGTAGGCCGAGAGCGGGCCCGTCATGGTGCCGGTGACGACCACGACCTTCCCCGCGAGCGGCCCGGTGGCGGGGCCCGTCGGGGCTTCCCCGACGAGGTTGACGCCAGCGGCGGCGAGCTTCTTGACAACCTCTGCAACGCGCGGGAGTTGGGCCGCGATCTGCTTCGCCTTCTTGACGCCGATGCCCTCCACCGCCGTCAGCTTCTCAGCGTCGGAGTTGACGATCGCCTCCATGGTCAGAAAGTGGTCCGCCATCCGCTCGGATATCTCCCGGCCGGTCCCGGCGATGCCGAGGGCGCACAGGACCTCGTGGAACGCCCGGCCCTTCGCGGCGGTGATCTGCGCGAGCAGGTTGGCCGCCTCACCGCTGCCACGGCACGCCTGCGTGAGCTGGTCCAGGTCCAGATGGAAGAGATCGCCGACATCCGTGACCACACTGGCCTCGACCAGATTGCCGATCACGGCCGGACCCAGGCCGTCGATGTCCAGCTGCTCCCGCCCGGCGGCATACAGCAGCGCGGCGGGCAGACCGCACTTGCCTCCATGGTTCTCCGTCGCATCACAGGTCCACCGTCCCTTACCGGAGTTGACCTTCCCTCCGCACACCGGGCACGAGGCCGGGAAAGTGATCTCCTCCTCGTCGCCGGTCCGCATGTACGTCACCGGGCCGATGACCTGCGGGATGATGTCGCCCGCCTTCGTGACGGTCACACGGTCGTTCTTCTTCAAACCGAGGCGGGCGATGTCGCCGGGGTTGTGCAGGCTGGCCGAGGAGACCATGCTTCCGTCGATCTCGACCTCCTCCAGAACGGCCCGGGGTGCGAGGATGCCGGTGCGGCCCACCGACCAGTCCACGTCCAGCAGCCGACTGATGCGCTCGGTTCCGGGCAGCTTGTACGCGACCGTGTGGTGGGGGTGCCGCGATCCGATGCCGACCGCGTCCTGCTCGGCGCGGCTGTTGGCCCGGATGATCAGCCCGTCGATGTTGAAGGGGAGCGTGGCCCGCAGCGCGGCGTTCGCCTCGACCTGCTGCTGGGCCTCCGCGATGGTGGAAACTACGCGGAGCTTGGCCGGGGTGTGCTGGGTGGTCTGGACTCCGGCGTCGGCCACCCACTGCATCAGCTCCGCGTGCGTGGACTGGGGGAGCGCCTCACCCTCGGGCAGCTCCACTGCCTGGAACGCGAAGAACGTCATTTCCAGCGCGTACTTCCTGTTGCGGGCGCGAAGCGAGCCCGCAACGGCGTTGCGGGCGTTCGCGAAGGGCTCCTCGCCGTGCTTGAGGCGGATGTTGACAGCCTGCTCGAACTGGGCGTTCGTGAACACGCACTCCCCCCGGACCTCGAACGTCAGCAGCCGGTCCAGCTGTACGGGCAGGCCCAGGATCGTGCCGATGGCGTGGCTCCAGTCCTCACCCTGGCGGCCGTTACCCCGGCCGACCAGCTGGACCAGGCGGCCGTCCTCGTAGCGGGCAGCGACCGGCGTGCCGTCGAGCTTCACGTCCACGGTGAAACCGCCCGCCACCGGGCCACCGAGACGCCGCTGGAACGATGCCTCCCAGGCCAGCAGCTTGGCGGGCGTGTTGACCTTCGCCAGGGACTGCATCGGGACGGTGTGCGCGACGTCACCGGCGGGGACCGCGCCGTCGGCGACCTTCTCGGTGGGCGAGTCGGGGGCGATGTCCTGCGGGTGCTGCTTCTCCCACGCGGCGACCTGCTCGTGGAGTTGGTCGAAGCTGGTGTCGTCCAGGGGGCTCTCCCCGGTCGTGTAGTACGCGGCAGACGCCTGACGGATGAGCGCGACGGCCTCGCGGTAGGCGGCCGTGCTGTTGAGCGGGGTGTCGGTGACCGACATGGGGGACCTTCCTGGGCTGGGCGGCGCTGTGCGGGCCGCCCGGCAGTGCAGTCCAGCGCACGCGGCGGAACCGTGTGGCGCTGGTGGGGTGGGTTGACCGGGCGATCGTGCGGCGGATGGGCTCAGCTCGACGAACGTCCGCGAATCTCGGCATCGGCCGGGCTGACGTTCCCTCAGCCGCGGTGCGCGGCGGCACCTGCCGCCGGCGGGGCGGGTTTCGCCTCCAGGGGCCCGGACAAGGCGGCCGCCGGCCGGGCTGTGCTCACGGCCGGTCGACCGGTGAGACCAGCCGACCGGCCGTGAGCAGGTGGCGCAGCACGCGGGGGTTCAGAACAGTGGCTGCTGGAAGGCCGTGTGATATCCCCGGGCGCCTGGGAAGAGCCCGTTCTTGTCGGGCAGGAGAACCTGCCACACGACAGGCTGGCGGCCGCGGAGGCGGTACCTCATACCCGCGAAGGGGCGCGCATCGGTGACCCGCCGGAACTGGACGGCGTATCCGGCGAGGATCCCGTCGACCAGCAGCCCCTCCCGGGGATCGAGGCCGTCCAGGATCAGGACGTCGACTGTCTGATTGAGGACCGATTTAGCGGTGTGCAGCAACTGGCCGGTGAGGACCAGCTCGTGGTCACGGCCAGGCCGTTCGGACAGACCGACGGTGTAGGCGACGTGATCACCAGCAGGGTCCGGGAGGTACACGATGACGTGCCCCGCCCGCTGGACGATCCGGTCTGCTTCTGCGCGCGGATCCCGTTCCACGGCACCTCCTTGTGCTCGGGCCGTACGCCGAGTGCGTACGGCCCGAGGAGAGTGCGGTTGCAGACCCGTGCCGCGCCGGATCCGGCGAGAACTGCCCTTGCCTGACGGTGGCGACTCAGGATCACGAGGCGACTGCGCGGAACGCGAGGCCGTCGGCGACGACCTGCGCCCAGTCCAGCCCGCTCCTCGTCACGAGCACGTCGGGCTCGTGCTGCCACCGCGGCCCGCCGATCGCGGGACTCAACAGGGCATGGAACAGGCAGTCCCCGCAGACGAAGGTGCCGGCCGGGCACTTCCAGCGCGGGTCCTTGCCACGAGATGTGTCTTCGTCAGCCTGGTCATGGACCAGGCCGTGACGCCACGATGCCTCGGCAAGCAGACGGTCCCAGTCCACAGCCAAGGCGACACGCTCGAGGACGGCCGCCATGGCCTCCTCGATGGACTCGTACTCGGCCGTGGGTATCCCGTCGTACTCACGCCGGTGGGGGTTCCACTTCTGGGCGCCCACAACGTCCTCGGAGAGCACCCGTACGACCGCCAGCTGGTTGGGCATGAACTCGTTCCTCTCAAGCCTTCGATGAGCCTTCGGCACGGCTCGATCGGACGGCGTGAGCCTCGGCGGAAGCGCAGGGCAGCGACCACCGTTCGCGAATCCCAGTGAGCCCTCCCGCTGCCATCCGCAGACGGAACGGACAGGCGATCCCGCTCGGGGCGCGCCGGAGGGCGACGGGCGTGATGCTGTCCCGCCTGTCGCCCGGGGCAGTATCGCGATGGCTCAGTCGAGGGTGGTCATCCACGCCACGAGGCCGCTCAGGTAGCGGTCCTTCGAGACGTCCGCGGCGGCGCGCAGCTGTGCCATGCCCGGCACGTACGCGTCGACTGCGTCCCGCATCCACGCCGGCATGACTTCGGCAAGCTGTTCCTTCGTCCGGCCCGGCGTCCCCCCCGGTGCCCCGGCGCTGGCCGTTGATGGCGAGCGTGCGCAGCTCCTCCTCGCCGATCGGCGTCGTGGTCGGCGAGGGGAATAGCCCCATGGCCTTCAGGATCGTGTCGTGCATCGCTCTGTCGTGCTGGGCGTCCCACAGAGCGTGGTGCTCGGGCGTGGCCTGCGCCGGGAAGTCCTGCGCGGTCAGTCCGGCGTCCTCGGCGAGGTCGGCCAGATCCCGGACACGCAACGGGACATTCGGTGGGACCTGGCCCCAGTCGTGCTCCCACAATCCTTGGAGACGGACGCCGTCCTGCCCTCCGTAGTACGCGTACAGCCGCGCTTTCGGACCCCGGGCGTAGTACTGCCCAACCTCCTCCCGGAGCACGGTGATCGGCTTGACGTCCGGGTGAGTTCTGTCCAGGGCCCCGTTCGCGGTGGTGGGGAGCAGCGGCCATACGTGTTCGCGGAGCCAGGTGGCAGCCTCGTCCGACGAGTGGCGGATGCGGTCCTCATCCAGGTTGGCGTTGATCGCGTAGTAGTCCGTGCCCTCCCGGTCGGTCAGGCCCAGCGAAATGAGTCCGGCGTTCGTGAGGTCATCGCGAAGGAACTCGCAGTCAAGGTACGTAGTTCGAAACATCGTTTTTCCTTGGTGTGGTGGAGCCGGGCGCTACCGGCAGGGGGCATGTGGTCCGCTCGTCGCCTTTTATGCGGTCCAGCTGGTGTTCACCAGCCGGGCGGTGGCGGCGGCTCCCACGCGGAGGGCGGTTCGATCTCCCGGGTGTAGACCGGGTCGATGACGCCGGTCGGACAGTCCGGATCGCAGTACGCACCGACGGGGGCGAAGCAGTCGGGGCACTCCTCCGCGAGAGCGGGATCGGCTGCTGGGACACGATGGTTGTCAGACATAGCGGAGCTCCTGGGTAGGGACAGTGCGAAGTGCTGGCCCGTCAGCGGGCGACGCCCGCCGACGGGCGGTTCAGGCGGCGGCCGTGTCGTCGAAGTCGGGCTTCGGGTGTTCAGCGTCCGGGCCTGGGCAGGCGCGGACCGTGCACCAGTGGAGGCCGGCGAACGTGGCACCGCCCCAGGCAACCAGAGCCGCGGCCGCGAGCCCGCGAGCCAGCGCGTTGAAGGCGGCCGCCGACTCCCCCTTCTTCGGGGAGCGGAACTGGAGCACGTCTCCCTTTGAGCCGATCACGCTGGAGGCTTCCTTGGCCATCCGCTGGAGCGCGGCCGGGGAGCGGGAACTGAGTATCAGCATGTGCCACGGGACGGCCACGCGCAGGGTCTCGATCAGCACGATGTTCTCGGAGGCGGCCAGGCCAGCAGAGTCCTTGCGCTTGTTCATCGCCACGGACGGGCGGGTCGGTATGGAAGGGCGAGGGGTGGGCATCGGGATCTCCTCGACTGTCGATCACGGACGGACGAGGCGGATCATGGGCATCCTCGAGGTGGTGGTCCGAACTCCCGCGAATTTCCTGCCGGGGCCGAGCGAGATGACCTACCAGTCACCTGTCGGGAGGTCCCGGGCGTTGCTGTCATTCACAGGTGGGGTCGTGCAGGGAACACGAGCGGGCATGATGCCGATTGGCCGAGCCGCCGCCATCGACAGCAGGGATCTCCTCAAGGCACTCGTCGCAGACATCCGGCTTCAGGTCCTTCATCATGATTCTTCGTGTAGCTCCTGGAGTTGATGGTGAAGGAGTGGCTGGGCAGAGGGTGGTGAGGAGAAGGGCCCCGCACCGCTCCGTGGCCCCGCTCGGCGAGGGCAGCGACCCTCGCCGAGCGGGGGAATGCCATCCCTATCGGCGGCCGACCGCGATGTGCATCATGAAGACGCCCGGACGACACGCAGGGCGACCTGGGCGTACTCGGCGGCCGAGGCCGGCCTGGAGACCCTGAACATCGCCGCCAGCAGTTGCGTGTACAGCTCCCGGTCCTCCTCGGCGATGGAGTCCTTGACCAGCTGGAAGGCCGTGGTACTGAACCGCGTCAGCCTGATCTTCACGGTCTTACCGGCGGTGCCGTGGGCGTCATGGTCGACGATGCACTCGGCGCGTCCGTCATCGCCGATGGCGTTGATCCGCAGTCGCCGGTCGCGGTCGATCATGTCCTTTGCCATGTCGCGCCACACCTGGCCGACGGCTACCTCGGTCATCTGCTTCCTCTCCTGAGAGCCTGAAACGGGAGTGTTGTTGGTGAAGCGGCCAGCCGCTGCTCGGGCTCCGAGCAGCTGTCGGGCCGAGCGGAGGGAGTCAGCTGCGAGAAGCAGTGGACTGCTTGGCCGCGATGGTCAACGACGCGGCCCGCACGTGCCGTGCGACGTGCGCGTCGTTGCCGGTGTAGAGGTCGAACCCACGGCATCCCGGGACGTCCTCGCACATGCACAGCTCGGCGTACAACTCGTGCCCGTGCAGCTGGCGGTGGGAGCCGGTGTAGTAGACCTTCGTCCAGCCGAAGCGACCGGCCGAGGCGATTACCCGAACGGGATCCGGTACGGGCTCGGCGGTGACCGGAGTCGGCTCCGCGTCCGCCGGGATCGGATACCCGGCCGACGCGTGCGCCCGCAAGATGTGGGCGAGTACGTACGGCAGGGTCCGCCCCGCCCCAGCGTAGAGAAGCTCCTCCTGGTCCAGGAGGCGCAACTCGGCGTGGCAGTCCCGGCCCTTGCGCAGAATGACGCCGAGTACGCCCGCGTCGGGGTGGGTCACGGTGAAGCCCTGGATCGGACCGATTCCGCGCAGACCGTCGGTCACGAACTCCCACTCGGCCAGGAGGCTCTCGGGCATCTCGCAGAGCGTCGCCGTGGTACCCAGCGCCGTGACGGTGAGGGCGGTGGTCTGCATGGTGAGTTCTCCTTGGCCGAGGTGGCGGTGCGGATTCCGCCGGGACGAAGCGGTCGAAGAGAACCACCGAGATCGTCAGCCGGGGGCACCTTGGCGAAAATGCCCCCGGCCAGGCGCCGGCGGAGGGCTTACGCGGCCAATGCGACAGGCTCGATGTCCTCACCGGTGATGAACTCGCTGACCATGGAGCCCAAGTCCCGCGCGATGTTCGGGGTGACAGCCATCCCGATCATCGAGATCAGCTGCTTGTCCCTATCCGCCTGCTTCTCGGCCGTGGCCACCAGCTCGTAGGCCGAGGGGAAGCCCATGGCCTGCTTCCGCTCCTCGATCGTCACGAGCCGGGCAAACCGGTCTCGCACGTCCGGGGCACGGCCGGAGACCCACATGTGGTGGTTTCCGCCGGCGGTCAGCGTGGACAGCGGCTGGGCCGTGGACCGATGCGTGGAGCCGCCGCCGCGGAGTTCCGCGATGAACGGGGCACCCTCGTACACACGATGCCCGTCCTGGATCTTGTGCCAGGTGCGCGCCCGGCGCGGGTCCAGGAACCGATCGCCGATCCGCGGACCTGGCTGGGCATGGTCGAGGATCTCGGCGACCGGACGCAGAGCCAGCGGCTCCAGGGAAACCGCCGCGCACGCCCGGTGCGGGCATCGCCAGGTGTACTGCCGCTTGGCCCCGTACTTGCCCCAGGGACGCTGTGGGGAGCAGGAATCGGTGAATTTGAATGCTTGCAACGCCTGCACACTGCCGTGACGTTCGCAAAACACCGTCGGCCTGCACCACTTGTCGAAGTCGGGTGTGCGGCCGACCGATTCGTGCCAGAACACCACGTACATTCGGTCGCGGCTGGTGTGCGCGGCCCGGCCGTACGCGGCCGAGTGCGCCGAGTTCATGTACAGGACGCGATGGTGATATCCCCATACGCGCATCTGCGCCAGCCACGCGTCGAATCCGGCACCACGGTTGTGCTCCGGGCCCCACCAGCGGGCTTCGACGACATTCTCCACCACGATCGCCAGGTACTGGTGGTACTCGGCGAACCGGGGAACGCAGTGCATCGTTGCCCGTGACCGGATGGCGGTCTCGTCGGTCCCATTCGTCGAGAACAGTCCGTCGACGAACTCGCCCTGCATCCGCTTACGGCCCTGGGCGACGGTGTGGAAGGTGCACTCCGGGCTCGACCAGAGTGCGTGCGTGCGCGGCCAGGCTGACGGTACTACCTGGGACAAGTCGGCCAGGTGGACCCGCACACCAGGGTGATTGGCCATGTACGTGGCCACGCAGTGAGCGGCATGGTTGCCGGCCTGGGCGACGGCCGTACCGGGGACCTGCTCCAGGCCCTCGCATGCGCCACCCCCACCAGCGAACTGGTCGCTCCACGTCACGGCGTACGACATCAGTGCACCTCGGCCGTCTGCTCGGTGCCCGTGCAGCAGACGCGAGCGCCCCCTTGGCGGTCAGCGAACGCCGACCGCTCATGGAGAAGCAGGAAATGGCCCAAGAATGCGGAGGGAATTTGGCTGTCTCGGCCACTGCCGAGAAGGGATATCGGGTGCTTCACGTACATCGAAGGTCGGTCCCATTCGTCTCTCGTTGGCCCCGTCGGGGCGGTGTCGAGGGCGAGATTGGGATCCGAAGCAGCCCGATGCCTCGGGCCTGCGACTACGGTGCGGAGCGTGAATCAGCGGCGTGCAACGAGGCGCCGGCGAATACAGGGGAGCGCGCTCCAACGGCGTTCTCCAAAGCCGGACAGCTTTCTTTCCCTGCGCCCCCGAGTTGGGCATCGCCCAACTCGGGGGCGTTCTCGGGCGTTCGTGATGCCCACGGCCTACCCGGCGGAAGGGACTCCGCTTGCCCTTGCACGCGGCCACCGGGCTCAGGAGCCGCTGCCCCTCGACCGCGTCGTGTCGTCCTCACCTCCGGTCGGGAGCCTGCCGCCCGAGCCTCTGCGCGACCCATTCGGCGGGGAAGGCAACACACGATGCGCATTGTCCCCTGCAGGGGTGATCGGGCATCGTCCGGAGCGGCAGGCTGCCTTAGGCTGCGCGCCGTACCGCCCGCCAGGACGACGGCAGGATGACGATGACCGCACGCCGCACTACCCCGTACGACGAGACCGTCGAGATCCCCGCGGAGTACGTGCTGCGGTTGCTCGCCTCCGTGGATCTCAGCCGGGCATGGAGCCTGGAGCATGACAAGCTCTACCGCACACAGCCGTCACCCGCGGCGATCTCCACCCTCTCCCCGGACGAGCTGGCCGCGATGAACTTCCCGGACTTCCCGGAAGCTCACAGCGACGAGCCGGACCCGATGAACGATGACGAAGCGGCCCAGGCAATCCGGCACGCCATCGCCGACCAGCCGCCGACCGGCCCCTGGATCATCAGCGCGGAACCCGTCCGCTGGCTGCTCCAGGACCACCGAGACCCCAGTGTGCTGTACGGCCTGGATCCACTCGACGAGACTACGTACGAACACCCCGCCTACACCACGGTGTTCGAGGTCCACCGGCTCCTTCACGAGGGCGCCCCGAAGACCATGCGGGCGATCGCCGAGGCATTGCCCGACGAGCCCCTGACTCTTCCCCTGATCACGCTGGCTCAGGTCCGCACCGTCGTGGATGTCGGCGACTGCGTGTCCGCACTCACTCTGCGGGGGCCCGCCGAGGCCGTCACCGTGATTAGCGTCCACCGCAACATCAAGAACGACACCCCCGGCATCAGGTTCACCAACCGGGACGATCGCGAGCCGACCGGGTGGGCTTACGTCAGCGAGCTGACCCGCATCAACGGCCAGCCCGCCCTCGACCTGGTCGCGCCCTTCGCCAACGCTCAGACGCGGTACCTCGGGGCCTGGACCGCCGAGACCGCAGCGGACAGTGTCGCCGATGGCCTCGCATCGGACTGAACGCACCACCGCGGGCGCGTACGCATGGAGCCCCATGGCTCGCACGGGCCATGGGGCTCCACTGATCAGCAGCCGGTACGTAGCGGGACAAAGGTCAGCTTGGTGCCTTCCTTCGCCACCGCGGCCTTGGCGTAGGTTCCGGCATCGACTTCGAACCAGCGGTCATCGCGGCGGGAGTTCCCGCCGACGTTGTCGAGTTCGACGCACCACCGGGCGGCATGAATGACCCGTTCGTAGGTCTCGGTGCCCTGCTGGACCTTCTGGCAGTCCTGGTACGGCTCCGTGGTGTACCAGGACCGCGACGTGCGCTGCTTCCCGGAGCCACTGGTGGCGGTGTGCCGGACCCGCTTCGTCTTCGTGACGCACTGCTCGACCATGCGCGGCCGGGTGTCGCGGGTGATCTGCTTGGGCCAGTGACGCACATCGTCACGTAGCCCCGACACGGCGCCGTCACTCCCTGGCGAGCCGCCACACGCGGCCAGCATGCCGATGAGCAGGCCCGCGACCAGCACGGCTCGGGCGCCTCGGTTCCCCGGTCGGGCGGGCGCGAGGCCGCCGCGAGCTGGGGGTGGGGTGGATATAGGCACAGACACTCCTGCCTGCCGGGCCGCTCCCGGACGAAGTGCCGTACGGGCACGGCCGGAACCGTGCCCGTACGGGACGGACGAATTGCGCTGAGGATCTTGGTCGGAGGCGGAGTCGGCTGGCGGTCGCGAGTTCCCCGGCAACTCGTTCCTCCAGCGAGGAATGATCAGGGCGAGAGCGGACAGGCCGCCGGCGGTGCAGAAACCGGCCGAGCCCCGGCTCCTACCCAAGGGGAGCTGGGGCTCGGCCGGTTCGGCCCGCCTTTACGCGGGCTCGCTGAGCCGGTCGAAGAGCGCGGCGGCGCGCTCCAGCACGTCCTTCTGGGTTTCGCTGAGTTGGTCGTTGACGTCGCCGTGCGTGCCGAACAGTTCAACAGCGGAGCGGGCGATCGCGGCCAGGTCCCAGCCGTTGAACTCGCCGAGGAGCAGTTCCAGGACGTCCGCTCCACCCTGGGGCTGGTGGGCCTGCGCGCTGGCGGCCTCGCGGGTGCAGGGGCGCCCGGTGCGGGCCTGGGCGCACTGTTCTGCGGCCGCATGCTGCAGACAGTCCGTGCAGGCCAGGGTGAAGTCGTCACAGACGGCCTTCTCGGTGCTGGGGTGGCTCATGTGCCGCCAGTGGGCGAGGTGACAGCGGGTGCACTGCTGCTGGCGGAGGTGGGCGAGGCCGCCTCGGATCGCGGCCAGGATGTGGGCCATGTCGTCGATGTCGAGATCGAAGACGCTGATGTCGGCGGTGCCGTTCTCGCACACGATCAGTGAGTCCCGGTCGGACTCGTCGGTGTACGAGCCGGGGGCTGCGGCACGGGGGTCTTCTGTCTCCGCACCGTCGGTGTCGCTCAGGGTGAAGTGCTCGCCGTCGTACAGGGCCGCGATGAGCGGGCTCCAGACCTCCCAGTGCAGGCCGGCCCCGTGAAGGGTTGCGGACTTGGGGGAGGCGATCACGAGCACGTTGCCGCAGCCGGGTCGGTCGAGTGACAGGCAGGTCGGGTCCGCCATCTCGCCGGTCAGGTTGGCTTCGAGGCCAGGGAGCGCGGCGGTCAGGTAGTCGGCGGTGCGTTGCTCGATCAGGTTGACGGCGGCGGCCCACGCCTCGCGTGCTGCGGACTCAGGGGAGTGCGAAGTGAAGGAAGGGGCATAGGGCATTGGGGACTCCGGCGTGGTGGTGTGGCGGTGGGACGCCGGAGAGGTTGGCGCTGATACGCGGCGAAGGGCGGCCGTCCGCGAATCTTGGCTCGGCTTCGGACGCCCGCGGACTGTCACACGAGGACA
Source organism: Streptomyces diastatochromogenes (assembly GCA_001418405.1). Taxonomy (GTDB): domain Bacteria; phylum Actinomycetota; class Actinomycetes; order Streptomycetales; family Streptomycetaceae; genus Streptomyces; species Streptomyces albulus_C. The sequence goes on from LIQL01000004.1 coordinate 24,516, forward strand.
CCGCTGCGGATGCGAGGCCGCGCAGCTCAGGGGTCGGTGAGGTCACCGCGATGCGCGACCAGATCCACGCCCAACTCGGCCCCGTCGACATCCTGGTCAATAACGCGCGGTCCTGCCCGCGCGTCTCCTGGCCGGACACCGATGAGGCCGCATGGGCCTACGCTCTGGACGTGAACCTGACCGCCCACTACCGCGTGTGCCGGGTCCTCACCCCGGCCATGGCCGAACGCCGCTGGGGCCGGATCATCACCATCGGCAGCGTCAACGCCCCGCGCCGGCCGCCCCGGCCTCGTCGCCTACAGCGCCGCCAAGGCCGGACTCCAGGGCTTCACCCGATCCCTGGCCCGCGAACTCGGCCCGCACGGCGTGTGTGTGAACACGGTCCTGCCGGGAGCTATCCAGGTCGATGCCGAGCACCACCTCCCCGCCCAGCACGGCACCGCCCCCGCCGAGCAGATCCGCCGCCAGCGTGTCCCCCGGCGCGGACGCCCCGAAGACGTCGCGGCCGTCGTCGCCTTCCTCGCGACCCCGACGGCATCCTTCATCACCGGCCAGTCCCTGCACGTCGACGGCGGCTGGCTCCTCAACTGACCTGCCCCACCACCACGAAAGGCAACGCCCCCATGACGCAGCGCGTCCGCGCCGTACTGATCACGCCCCAGCACACGATGCTCGCCATCAAGCGGATTCGCCCCGGCACCCCCGCGTACTGGGTCCTGCCCGGCGGCGGCGTCGAGGACAGCGATGAGAGCCTCGAAGCCGCGCTGCACCGCGAAGTGTGGGAAGAGATCGCCGGCCGCGCCGAGATCACCGGCTTGCTCCACACCATGGACTCCGACAGTGAGCAGCAGTACTTCTACCTTGCGCGTATCGAGGAGTGGAACTTCGACGAGCGCAGCGGACCGGAGTTCACCCGGGTCGACCGCGGCGAGTACCTACTGGAGGAGATCCCCCTTACCGCGGAGGGGCTCGACGCGATCGACCTCAAGCCCGAGGAGATCGCCGACAAGATCCGTGAGTCGATTGCCGATGGCCGCCTGACCACCGCAGCGCCCGAACGGGGCTAGCCTCAGCTCGGACAGCGGGGCACGCAGGCCATGCCCCGCGCGGCGTCCAGGTCAATGCGGCTGTCCTTCCCCGGGGACCGCATGACGGCCATTCCCGTCGGCACGGACCGGATCGGCCGATTCCCTCGCGGCACGCTCGAATGACGGGATCGTCAAGATGGTGCCGCCCGAGAGCTGAAACAGTGACCCGCCGGGCTCTGAGTCCCAGCGGGTCCGGGTCGAGAAGCGGCCTGCGGCGTTACTTGTACTTGTTGCGCGGGCCCTTGTCCATCGCGATGGAGACGGCGTTGTCGTCCTTCTTCAGGCCGAGCATCCCGCGGCGGCCGAGGGTAACCAACGGACGGTACTCCGAGCCGGGGGCAGAGTAGTGCTCCAGGGCGTGCACGAAGAGCCCCTCCGGGGTGTTCTCGATCATGCCCGGCACGCAGGTGTAGATGCGGCTGTTGCGGCTGGCGTTCTTCGCGTCGACGACGACGCGCTCATCGAGCCCGTTTTCGAGCTCCATCGAGACCCGGTACTCGAAGAAGGACCCGGTGCCGTTCGACTGGGCGGAGTAGGCGACCGCGACGATCGCACGTATCTCGTCGGTGAGGGAGATCGTGATGACCTCCTCCGCGACCCCCACGTGCTGACGGCCGACATCGCCCAGGTGCTTGACCGCGCCGTCGGCCGTGGCCTCCTGCTTGGGCACGCCGTCGGCCGGGAAGGTGGCGACCGTCTCCACGCGGCCGTCGGCGTACAGGACCAGGGCGTACAGGTCGTAGTCCGTCCGACTGTCCCACCAGCAACGCAGCCGAATGTTCTGGGACTTGGTGAGGACGGCGGGCTGGGAACCCTTGGTCAGGTTGATGGTGCTCAATTGGTGCTCCTGTTGGGGTGCGACGTCTGGACGCCGCCCAAGGTGGGGCCGGTGATCGTCAACTCAGGTGTCGGCGCGAATCTGCGGTGCGGGTCCGCCTGCGCGCGGCGCCTCTCCCCCCTGCATTCACACCCACGACCTGTTGCGCGTCGGCGGACATGAGGGCGGAGCGCCAGGAGCTCCAGTCGCCATTGGCAGGGGCCTGGCGTGCTTCGCGTTCTGCTCGGCGACGGCTGTTCACGCTTCACCGTCCAGCTCCTCTCCCCGGTGTGGCTGATGACGTTGAACGTGTCAGCGAAACCGGACAGGGGCCCGAGGCGGCAGGAGGGAACCGTCGGCGAGGTGGCGCGCAGCGTCCGCGACGCTGGCTGGCGGAGTGGAGTACGCGTGTGCCCTGTTCCGAGAACAGGCGGTCACGCGCCGCGCCGATGTCCCATTCCATCGCCCAGCCCGTGATCGGCGCCTCGCTCACCGCGGCCGGTCCTGCTCGCGTAGACGACAGCCTCGCCCTCGCGCGCAGGCTCTCCGCGCTCGCGAAAGAGCGGCATCCGTCCCACTGCCGCATGTTCGAGCGGGCCGGCCTGAGTGCCCCGACCATGGGCCGCATCATCTGCGGCGCGGTTTACCCCGACCTGGCGACGCTCGCTCGCCTCGAAGCCGCACTCCAGACGGACCTGTGCCCGGCTGTGCTGCACCGGCGTGCAGCACAGACCGCACCTGCACCGGATGCCCCAAGCTAGCCCGGCGGCCGTCCGCCGTGCTGGGGCGCGCGGGTGGCATGCCCGGTTCCGGCTCGAAGCGGATGCGTTGCCGCCAATGGACCGCTCTCGTTGGTCAGCATCAGCGCTTGAGCTCGTCTGCGCGTCCGGCGGCCGTCAGCAGCACGTCGCGGGTGACGTAGTGCCAGGCGCCCTCGCCACCCTCGACGCGGTCAGCGGGCGGCAGCGCTCCAGGACAGTGTTCGTGCATGTAGGCGCGGTCGAGAGTGATGTGGCGTGGGTCCAGGAGAACGAGGCCAGTCTTCTCGCAGGCCGCGTGAACCTCGGCGCGATGCGCGAGATAGTCGAGGGCGACTGTCCTGGCGGGCCGCTGTGGCACGGTGACGTTGCCCGTGATGTTTGCGCAGACCTGGCGGTAGCAGCTCTCGACCGTACGCAGAAGAGTCTGGGGGGCCAAGGTGCTGCCGCCCATGGTGGCGTGCAGGATGCTGGTGGTCAGCCGCCAGGCGTAGCGCGTGACGGGCAGGTCGGCGGGACCTTCGATGTGGCCGGCGAGGACACCTAGGCCGAGCTCAGCCACCAAGAGGTTGGAGGCCCGCGAAGCCCGCAAGAGCAGGGTCCACAAGGCGTCGAGCCGGGCGAAGTCAGGGTTGACGGCGGCCAGGATGGCGCGGTGGGTCGAGTCGTCGCTCACCTTGATGAAGCCGGGCAGGGTCGCCAGGTAGGGGTTGCCCGGCTCATCGCCTACGTACTGGAGGCGGAAGGCCTCGCCGCCGTACGCCTCGACCCTGAAAAGCGAGACGGCACCTCCAGCCGCGTGCCGGTGGTGGTGCAGTGCTTCGACCGCGACGTGGCGGTGGCGTTCGGTGTAGGCCTCGGTGAGAGCGGTCAGGCGAGTGATCTCCGCCTTGATGGGGTTGTCGTACGTCGTCAGATTCACAGGTGTCTCCCAGATACAGGCATGGCGAAGTGGCCGAGGCGTCGGCCGGATGCGCAATGGAGCCTGACCTCCGGGTTCGGACCGGAGCAGGAGAGGGCCGTAACGGCCTGGAAGGTGCGCGCCGAGGATGCAGTGGGGCCGCGCCCGCGACTGGCTGCCGCAGGGGGAGACGTAGTGCCTCGAGTCTGCCATGCCGCTCTGACAGCGGTGGAGGCAGCTCCTCACACCGCCTGTTCCGGGAAGGAGGCCGTGTGGTCAGCCGAGGGAGACGGCGTTGTTCGGGGCGACGCGGCGCAGCTGCATGGTTGCCCCCAGCCCCAGTGCCGCGGACACTACGCCCGCGTGTCCTCCGATCACGATGCGCGCCTCGTCGAGGCGGCTCAGGTCGGCGTCGATTGTGGAGGAGCGGCGGCTGGCTACCTCGACCTCGTACTTGCCGCCCTCCACCTCGCGGACGGTGTAGATCTCCCCGGCGAGCTCGCACACCCAGGTACCCGGAGCGGTCTCAGCGAGATCGACCAGCGTGCGGATCTGATCGAGCGGGCTGGCTGTGGAGGGGTGCTCCTCGTCCACATGCTCTTCGAATGCACGCTTGGCGAGTGGCAGGAAGCGATGCCGGCCCAACTGCGCGCCGCACTCGGGACAGCCGAGCGCGTACTTCTCCGGAGCGCCGTCGCCGACCTCGCTGACCTGGGGGAGAACCCCACCGACCGGTTCGATCAGAGGGGCACTGCGTCGTTTGCTGGTCACTGGCCATTCCTCGGACTTCTCAGCGGCGGTGCTTCCGCCATACGCACGCAGGGCGCCGGTGTGGAAGCTCCGTCGACCGTATCGGCAACCTGCGTGCGGCCGGTACGCCGTGTCGCTCGTTCCACGTACGCACGTGCCGAGGAGTGCCAGCCGCTGGGAGATCGAGTGGTAGAGACCAGCGCCCGGGCGGGGCGGCAGGCATTGCGGGTTGATCAAGGCGGGCGTCCTGGGCGCCGAGCCGGGGGAGAGACGCCGGGCTCGGCGCGCGTAGCCGTAGGGCCTCAGCAGATCAGTCCAGGAACCAGCCGGGAAGGGCTTCCAGCCGCAGGCGCCGCTCCTTCGGCAGCGTTCCCTCGCGGATCTGCTTCTTCTGCTGGAGAAGCCATCGGTAGATGCCGACGCCGCGGATCTGCTCATCGAAGGGGACCTTGATGTGGCCGTGCTTGACTGCCCAGTCCGCGAGGATGCCGAAACTCGCCTCCCACGCGGCATCTGCCGCGTCCCAGATCCACTCGGGTCGTTCTTCCAGCAGGTCGGCCTGCCCCTCGGGCAAGATGCCCTTGCGGTACTCGATGCGCTTCCTGGAAACGGTGTGCCCGAGCGCGAACTTCACGCCGTCTCGCTCTACGGTGTGCCGCTGGGGAATTCGGGTGTGGCCGTGCTCGGCGATGAACGCGTCGAGGTGCTGGAGGAACAGCGTGAACTTCGCGTCGTGGACGTGCCACATCCAGCCCGGCAGCGCCTCGTAGTAGGCGATCTCCTCGGCGTCCATGAGGCCGCCCCGGCGCCGGTTGCGGGCGAGCGTGACGAAGCTGTCGAGCCGGTAGCCGGAGGCGGTGACGTGGCCACGGGGGACCCCGGCATGGCCGTACTCGGTGACGAAGGCTTCCAGTTCCTTCCGGCCGCGTTCGCGCTTTGTGTCGGCCAGCCTCCATGTCCAGCCGGGCAGGGACTCCAGCAGCACGGCGCGCTGCTGGCGGAGTTTTCCAGCCGCGTAGCGGGTGCGTTGCTGGGCGGCCCAGCTGCCGAGGGTCCCGGGCTCGTTGGAGAAGGGCACCGCCGCGTGGCCGTGCTCGGCGACGTAACGCTCCAGCAGCCCGTAGCCGTGGAACCAGTCCTCGGTGACATGGTCGAGGACGTGGATGCCGAGGGCCTCGACGAAGCTGGCGTCGATGCTCTGGCCACCGTAGATCTGGATGCGTTCCGGCAGCACGGAGCGGGGCTCGGACTCTTGCTCGCGTGCCTGGCTGGAGAGGCGTCGTCGTGCGGTAGTCAGTGCCGCGTCCATGCGCTCGTCTTGGTCGCGGAGGGTGGCCAGGACTCGCCACACATGCCGGAACGCACTGGCTTCCAGTACGGCCTGCGGGTTCTCGCCGGGGGCGAGATAGATCGGCAGCAGGATCAGGGCGGGCCGATCGTGGTCGGGGTGGAGCCTCAGGGCACGGCCGACCGCCTGCACGATGTCGGTCTGCGACGACTTCGGGTCGACGAGGCAGATGCCGTCGACGCTGCTGACGTCCACTCCCTCGGTCAGGGTGCGGACGTTGTTCAGGACGACACGCTCTCCCTCGCGCGGGTGGGCCAGCCGCTGGAGCTGGGCGGCGCGGGCGGCGGCTGGGGTGGTGCCGTCCATGTGCAGGGAGGTGAGCCGCACGTTGGCTGTGCTGGCGCCGATCTGCGCAAGGGTCTCGGAGAAGAGGCGGGAGCGGTCGACGCGGCTGTGGAAGGCGATGATGCTGCGAACATCCCGTTCGTGCATGGCGCGTGACAACGCGATCTGGGCGGCCACCATCGCCGCGTTGTTCCTCCGGAGGGCTGCGGGTGACGTCTCCTGCGCCAGAAGGGCCGCGTGGACGTCGGCATCCGAGACCAGGACGATCGCCACTTCGTAGTCGGCAAGCAGCTTCTGCTGGATGGCATTACCGAAGGTCAGCTCGTACACGCGTTTGCCGTAGAGCTGTTCGTTGTCCATCGACACGACGTCAGCTGTGCCGTCCGAGTCCTCGTGGATCAGGCTGGTCGCGGTGAGGGAAAGCCGGAACCGGGCAGGAATACGGGTGTCATCGAGCACGATCGCGTACGCCTTGCCCGCTGGCCCGGCCGTGTGGTGCGCCTCGTCCAGAACGATGAGGTCCAACGCAGGGAGCGGCCGTGCCGCGTACGCCTCGGCTATCCGCTCCGCGGAGTGGTAGGTGGAGATCAGCAGACGCATCCGTGCGGTCCTGCCGGGGGCGAGGAAGTCGGCGATGCGCTCCGGGGCGACCGTGACCGGAACGGCGCTCCCACCCACGGCAGAATCTGAGCAGACAATGAGCGCTTCCATCGCGCCGGGGAATTCCGCAGCCCACCCCCGGTAGACCTGCTCGGCCAAGGCGAGCGTGGGCACGGTGACCAGGACCGTGGAAGCGGACCGCACCCGGGCGGTCTCACGCCCCACGAGAGACTTGCCAGTTCCACAGGCCATGACCACCAGCGCGCGGTCCGCGGAGGCGTCACGAATGGCGTTGAGCGCTTCCACCTGGTGCGGGCGCGGGCGCATTCGAGCGGCACCCAGGAGGTGATGCGGTGCGGGGCGGCAGGAGTTCACGACGGCTCCGTTAACAAGGGGGCGAGTTTGGGAGCCGCATGGTGGGTTGAACACGCAGGTCAAGGCGCTTCTGCGCGAAACTCGGGCTTCGCTCGGCGCTGGCGTTCGGGCGTGGTCCTGGCCGGGCTGAACCAACCTGCTGCGGCGAGGCCGGGGAGCGGTAGACACCAACGAGCCCCTGGGCCGGACAGGTGAGCCCGGACCGGGGCGGGGGCGCTACCCGGCTTCGGGGACGTGGTGCTCGTTGAACAGCTCGGCCGCCTGCCGCCACCAGTCCTCCCGCAGCACGGCGGACTCGCTGGCGGCGTGACATTGGGAGCGGTGCTCGCCCATTCCGCCGGTGAGCGGGGTGAGCAGGTGCGGGACCGACGATCGCAACAGTTCCGCGTACGCCCGCCCCCCGAGGAAGATCACGTCCGCGTCGTGCAGGCCGAGGCGCTCGGTGTGCCCGCGCATCTTCTCCACGGTGATGGCCCGTTCATCGCCGATGGAGACGTCGTACGGGTGCAGCGGGTGCTCCAGCGTGACCAGCCCGTGCAGGGCAGACAGAATGCGGATCAGGGACTGATCGGTCAGGGCGTCAGCCGCGCGCCGTAGGGAACGGTGGTACTGCCCTATGTACAACTCGCCCGCGGGGTAGCCGTAGACCGGGTTGCCGAACTCATCGATGTCGCCGCCGTACTCGTTGACGTTGCGGGCAGGGGCCTTTTCCTGACCGCAGGCAATCAAAACGATCCGCCGTCGATGGACGTTGACGTTGCCACGCTGGCGGGCGTACTGCCGGCCAGCCGGGGTGAGGAACAGGGAACCGCCGTGCTCGTCCCAGGTCATGCGCCGGCCCTGGAACAGCGTCGGCCGCCGGTCGGCGTAGCCGGCCGCGTGCACGGCGGCCAGGGTGCGCCCGTTGAACCATGCCTCGCCTCTCCAGTAGGCCCGGTCGCCGCGGCCCGGCACGAGCTGGTCCGCGCGCCGCGCCGCGGTCACCACCGCCTCGTGCTGCGTGCGTGGCAGCTTGGGCAGAACGCTGAAGGAGCGCACGGGCGAAGGCGCCTTACCGTGTTCGGAGGTCCATGCGGCCAGGGCCCTGCGCCCGGCCGGGGTTATCCGCAGGGTGCCATCGCCTGGGTCGCGGCGGACCAGCCGGTCAGACAGGAGCCGGGCGATCGCAGCCGGGTGGCCGGTGACGATGCCGTTGGTCTGGTTGGCAAGGATGCGCGCGCCGGTGGGGCTCAGCGTGGTCATGGGAGTGCTCGATTTCTGGGAGTGGTCCGGCAGGAGCGCCGGGGGCGGGAAGGAAGGGGGGTGTGCGGCCGCGTGCGCTTCGCGTCGCGCACACCCGGAAGGCGTATGCACGGCGGGCGTGACCGGCGCTACGCGGCGGTGGTGCGCGGCTCGCCGCTGAGCGCGGCCAGGGTTCCGTCGGTGTGCGTCGCCCCGTGGAAGGCCAGGTGCGCGTACCGGGCGTGCCGCGCCTCGTTGAACGTCGTGAACGGCAGCTGCTGGCCACGGCTGATCAAGAGCCGGGCGAACGCGGGGTCGGTGCTTTCGGGGTAGAGCCGCTTGTCGGGGACGAGATCGGCCACGCTCCATGTCGTGCGGGCCTCGTGCCGTGCCGCCGTCTTGGCGACGGCGTCATAGACGAGGACGTGGACCAGGCCGTTCTGGAGATAGACGTGCCACGAGACCTTGTCGCAGGTGTAGCCGAAGGCGAGTGTCCGGTCCGGGCCGGTGAGCTCGTCCCGGCGCAGTGTGCGCGGCTGATTCTGGGTGACGAGCAGGGCGGTCAGTTCCGAGGAGTTCATAGGGACGCTCCAGGCGGGATGCGGTGGCTGGCGGGAACACTGCATCCCGGGCCGGGCGCCCGGGTCGCGTCCCCGCGAATTTCTGCCGGCCCTCGCGGGCGGCGGCACCACTTCGTGTTCCACACGGGCCTGGGCGGCGGCCGCTGCCCAGGCCGTATCCCTGGAGCGCGGCACGGCGTTGTGCCGGACATGAGAGGTGAGGACTACATCCAGGCGGCGGCCATGATGAAGCGCCGCGTGGCCGCAACGGTTGTGGAGTTCGCCTCCGGGCGGCTCACCGAAGAGGCCGCCCACGGCGAGCTGGCCGCGCTCAACCGCGAGGGCGAAGGTCTACAGGCAGTGGCGGCAGCGGAGCTCGTGGTCCTCGAGGCGGTGCTGCGCGAGCAGCGGGCACGGATTGAGGAACTGGAGCAGCAGCTCGGCCGATGAACCCGGCCGCCGTCGGCTCGCGGCGCGGACCTGTGCCGGACAGCCGGTGGATGCCTCACGGTCCTCCGGTAGGGCGCGGCATCATGAAGGCCATGAGTGTAGAGAGCACCTTGGTCCAGCGCCGCTCCGTCACGGCGCACTGCCGGGCAGCCGAAGGGGCCGGTGTCGCGTGATTCCCGGCTATCACCGCACAAAGGGCGGAGCGCCGCAGGTGGGCGTAAAGCCGGGGGAGCCGGGACCGTTCGGAACCTACCGAGAGGAAGAGGACGACCCGGAAGCGGAGGATGGGAGCCGGGGCGGGACCGTCACGGCCTGTGCCTGCCGCCCCGGCACCCCATCCGACTGAGGCTACAACGGGCGCCGGGCGAGCAGGAGATGGCCGCGGCGGTCGGCTGCCGTGGCCAGCACCCGGTGACTACGCGCCCGCAGGATGCTGGTCGCCGAGGAGGAGTTCGGCGATCGCCCAGGGGCCCTCGTAGTCCGGAGCGGCGATATGGATGGGGAACCCCGAGTCGGCGCTGCGGCGCAGCAGCTTGACCCAGTCGTCCCAGACCTCCAGCTCCACCTGCCATTCGGCGCATCGGATTTCAGCGGTGACCCGGGCCTTCTTGCCGCCGGTGCGATCGAGGGTGGCCAGCGCGCCCGCGACCTCAGCAACGCCGATGACCCAGCCCGGGGTGGCCAGCTTGTGCGTACTGATGCCGGTGGGGTCATCGGGGTGCCAGGCGAGGAAGTGGCGGTGCGCGGCGACGTACGCGTGGATCTCGGTGTCGGCCTTGACGAGCGGCATGCCGAGCTCTGCCATGACGCACTCTGCTTCCCGACCGGGGATCAAATCAGGCTGGGAGGGTGCGTTCTCGGCGGTCACGATCAGCATGTCCAGGTCGATCATGGTCAGCGCGACGGCGCTGATCTCGTCTGCGGTCAGCGGCATGTGGTTCAAGGGTGTCTCCGGGCTTGGCTGAGGAGGGGTGGGCGCCACCGTCCGGGCGGCGGTGCGCGCCCGCTCCCCGGTGGTCCGCACACTCAAGCCCGTAGGCCGCGCGGCTGTCGCATGCTCGCGAATCCACACGCACCCGGCCGTCAGCTCCGCTCGCCGGCGCCTGGGCACGTGAGACTGCCAGGGTGGAGCTGTCCGCAGCGACTGGAGACGTTGGCGGACAGCAGCCGCAGGCCGAGCGGCGGCGCAGGCCCGGACTACCGCTGGCCGGTGGTGTCGCGGGAATCGGATCGGATGAGCAGTCCGTGCTGCCAGGCGTATGCGTGGGCGTCCTCCCGGGTGGGGAACGTCTTGCCGTAGTGGACCGGGTGACGGACCGTCCCGACCGGCCAGCTGTTGTTGACCACGCACAGCGTCACGTCGTCCCGCCGTGCGGTTGTCTCGTAAGAGACGTGCCACGGGGTGGCGCACGTGCCGAAGTGCTGGGGGTCGTGTGGCTCGGCTCCACGGATCTTCGCGGCCACGGTGACGGTCTCGGCGATCCAGTGTGCGAACTCCTCGCCGCGGTGCTCGCGGAACATCTCCAGCGCGCCGCGCAGCTCGTCGGCCACGGCGCGCCGGTAGGTCGGGCCGAAGGTTACGTACGGCATCAGCTCCCAGCGGATGACCCCGAGGAGGTCATCGCGGCTGACCGGGTACGTCCATCCGGGAACGGTAATGCGGTGGGGGAGGACTCGGGCGAGGGAGGCTAGGTCCTCCTCGGCTCTGTGGGCGTGGAACATGGCGGGCTCCGTGGGGGTGGTGAGGCGGACAGATCGGGTGGCTGTGGCAGCCGCCCGCGTTCGCTGAGCGCTGGGACCTGCGAACGCGGGCGGGACGTAAGCGGATGGAGAGATCAGGAACCAGCGGCCGGGCTGGAGGTCTCCGCGTCCTCGCGCTTCCCGGAGGACGACGGCGCGGCAGGGGCGGCGTCCTGGGGCAGGTGCGCCCACCAGATCTTGGTGGCGAGCTTGATCACTGCGTGCGTGGTGTCCGTTGCCGGGTCCCACAGGGCGTAGAAGCCCTCGTCCGTGTACACGACGTTGGCGGGCGCGGACTGGGTCGGCTCAGTGGAGCGGGCGCCGCCCCGGCCGCCGTACAGGATGCGGGTGGTGTGGCTGCTGGCCTTCACCCCGGGGACGAAACGGAGTTCGGTGTTGAACCACTGCCCGGCCTGCGGCTCTGGGCGGCGCTCGACGGTGCCCGCGTCGAGGAAGAGGGTGGTCCAGGTGGTGCGGTCGGCCGGATCGGTGCCCTTCGCGCCGACGCACAGCCGCAGCCCCTTGGCCGGGAAGCCGTTGCGCCGCGCGTCGACGACCTTCGGTTCGGCGAGCAGGTAGCCGGTGCGAGTGACCTGATGACCACGGGTGTCGGAGCCGGTGGCCGTGACGTGCTCACCGGCCGACAGGTCGCCGAGCAGTGTGTGGAGTTCGGTCGTCATACGGGCGTTCCTTCGTCTGGGGGTCTGGGCGAGTTCGTGCTCGGGGATGTCTTCGAGGACGGTGAGGTGCGGGGCGTGCAGGGTGCCGGTGCAGACTGCGCAGTCACATCCGTGGCAGCAGTAGCGGCAGTTGGTGACGTCGCAGAACGGGTCAGGGCCGTGGAAGTGGCTGGGATCGGGTTCATCGCAGTGCCAGCTGGCGCACGAGCGGTCTCCCGACTTCGGGAAGACCCGGTGCTCGCGGGTCAGCCCGTGGGCGAGGGGTTCGCCGGGGCAGGCGAAGGCGGAGCGGCGAGCGTCGGCTTCGGTGGGCCAGGCAGCACGGCAGGCCGTGCACTGGTACCGGCCCTCCGGGCGGCGCCGTACGGAGTGGGTCATCGAGGGCGGCCGTTCAGCGGGTCACCCGCCGAAGTGCACGGGCAGGTCCTCGGCCGCGCACAGCTCCAGGAGCGCGACGAGAGCCTCGGCGGCTCGGCCGTTGCTGCTGGCATCGCCCCACAAGAAGCCGTCGGTGTCCTGATGGGCGAGGGCGGTCAGCGCCTCGCGCAACGCGGGTGCCAGCTGCCGGACTTGCCACGCTTCCAGCTGGCCGGAGTCGTCAGTGTGCTCCAGCAGGTGGCGCAGCGGGCTGGCCACGGTGTCCCAGGCCACCGGGCCGCCGAAGCTCCGCATCTGGTCGAGATCGATCCCGATGTGCGCGGCGAGCGCGCGGCGGAAGATGCCGAAGCCGCTGTACGACCACTGTGGGTTGGGGTCCTCGGGGTGAGGACCGGCCGGGCGCCCGGCTCGCAGGGAGAGCCCCATGTCATTGCTCCGTTCTCAGGTGGGCGGTGAAGCGGAGCTGATGTTCACGCGGCGCGAGGTCGGTAGCGCAGCGGTCGCGATTTCCCGCACTGGCCAGCACGGGGCACCGGCCCGGCGCCCGCACCAGCCCGGACAGCTGCCCGCCGGGGAACGGCAGAGCGGCGGACCGAGTCCGGGGCGCCGGGCCGGTGCGCTACGACTTGACGAGGTAGTCGCCGTCTTCGATGAAGCCCTGGTGCGCGAGGGCGTTCAACAGGACCTGCGGGTGGGGCGCGGGCCCGCCGGTGGCCATCCAGCGGCGGGCGGTGGCCGCGTCGTGGAGGTTGCCTTCGACGCGCAGGGGACCGCCAGCCGTGGTGGCTGCCGCGTAGCGGCGGCCGGACAGACGCTCTACGAGCTGATCGAGGTCGGCGGCCCGGACCACCTGGTGGGTGATCTCAGTGGTGGGCAAGTGCATGGCTACCTCCGAAGGACGTCCGCATCCTGGCGCGTAGGGGTGTAACGACGGAGGCAGCGTGACGTCTGAAGCGGACAGGCCATGTCCGCGCACTGCGGGAAGTCCACCACGTCGCCAACTGCGTCTGCCGCGGAGGGAAGCGGGGCTGGTCTGGCGACGCGGTGGCTCACTCCGAGTCGGCGAGTGCCCAGCTCGGCCCCGGCATGGCGGTTCACCGCCCGATGCCTGTACCTCCGCGAGGCCGCCGACGGCGGTCACGGATCAGCCCTCCTGGGGCACGGGGTTGGCAGTGATGACGCTCTGGATGGCTTTGACCGACGGGGTGTCGTACAAGCCCCTGCGGTCAGGCGATCGACTCAGCCCGAACCGGGTCCGTCGTGCGACACCGGGGGCGCAGAACCAGTGCAGGTCGTACTGCCAGCCCAGCCCGTCGTCGGCCGTCCGGCTCACCCGAAGATTCAGGGTGAAACCGCCCTCGTACGGTGTCCACGCCTGCGCGGCGGTCCAGCCGTGGTCCTCGGCGAGCGAGAACAGGCTCGCGGCTGCCTTCGGCAGGACGTAACCCTCGGGCGCGGTGAACACGACGCCGGCTTCGAGCAGGCGCTGCGTCCGAGCCCGAACGTGCTGCTCAGCCGGAGTCAGGGCGCTGTCGCGCGCCAAGGCGGCGTCCAAGGTGACGGTCCGGCTGCTGTATCGGCAGGTGACGCCGACGCCGTACGCGTCCCGGATGACCGCACGCCGCTTTCCATCCAGGGTCCACTCCGACTTCGGTTCGTGCGTGCCCAGGATGCCCTTGCGGACGTCCACGCTGGCCGTGCCGCCGCAAGGGCACAGCGCTTCAACGCGGTGCAGCAGCTCGGACCACACGTTGGGCGGAATGATGGCCGGATCGTGCTTCGGCTCGGTGGTCAGGCGCTCAAGCGTGGTCGTCATGCTGCTCTCCTCGGGATCCCGGTACGGCACTCGTTGGATGCGGTACTGAACGGGATGCGACGTCCGGAAGCCCGGGCGGGCGAGAAGCAGGGGAAGCGCGGACGAGGCCACCGACGCCGCGAACTCGCCGAGACGGACAGCGGCTGCCGGCCTGCCACCACCTGGCATGAGCGACGTCGGCTGAGAGGCGTGGACCTTGGTTGGGGGATCCGGGTCGGCGCAGTGGCTCGAGGTACTCGGCCCCGCGGTCCAGAAGGCACCGCTACATCAGGTGGGAAGCGGCCGGCGGGTCCCCACCGTCGTACGGCAATTCGCGGCGGTGCAGGCCCGAGCGGGCCTCCGGCCTACGGTCCGGACTCGTCAGAGCGCGGCGAGCACAAGGTCGCGCCACGGATTTCAAGCCGGAGGACTGTTCCATGACCGCTGAACTCATCGAGGATGTACGCCCGTGGACTGCGACGCTCGCGCGCACCATCGTCGCGGGCCTGTGGGACCACGACAACGATCTGCCCACGCCTCACGGGCGTGTGCACGAAGGACGTCTGCCGCCTCTCCCCGCCGAGGTGCGAGCTCCCGCGGTCACGTCGGCAACTGACGTCGCCGTCGACGACCTCGTGGTGATCTTCGACCAGCGCCGTCGCGTCCACCCCTTCGACATCCTGCGCTTCTACACCGCTCGCGAAGCGGTGGCCGATAGGCAGACAGTGGTCGCGCGCGTGACGGCCACGACCGCCAGGACCATCACCGTGACCAACATCCAGGTTCCCGGCCACTGGCGTGCCGTCGACCCTGCGTCCTTCGGGGAAGCTGCGGAGGACGCACCGCGCTACACGCTGCGCCCGAACATTCCTAACCGGCAGATTGGCCGCCTCGGAGCCCTCGACGACCTTCGCCGTCGGATCGCCGCGCACCCGCACTACCCGGACTGGAAGAAGGGCTACGCCGCCTCCTGTCGCGCAGAACAGACCGCAGCCGAAGAACGCCACACCCGGTGGCAGAGGGAACAGGAACGGCAGGCGCCGCTGCGTGCCGCCACCCAGCACCTCGCTCTGCTCATCGGCGACGACTTGATCAGCTGGGGCGGACCCCTAGTGGGCAATGCGGTGGTGGCACGGGACCTGCGCGCACCGGGACGGCTGCGTACCTACGTCGCAGGCCTCCGGAACACCGAAGCGATCGACGACGGAACGTACACGGCAGCCAGCAAGCAACTGGACCTCCTCGGCCTCTGACCACCGCACGGCCGCGAGCAGCCCGATGTACGCCAACACGACGAGCAGGGCGCACAGGAGGAGCAGCCACCCGGTGACAATCCCAAGGAGCGCCAGCCCCCGGTCCCGGCCGCCCAGCCGCTTGCCACGGAACCGACCGACATGGCCCGTCGGAATGGCCACGATCCCGAACAGGGCCATGAAGAAGGTGTAATACGAGCCGTAGAGCACCCACATCATGGGCGTCGCGAAGGCTGCCACGATCAGACTGACGCCCAGCGCTGCTGACCAGGCGCTGATGCGGGCAGGCACGTTGCGCCGTTCGATCACGAGCGCGGTAGCCCGCTCGGTGTCGCTGGTCACGATGGATCATCCCCCGTCGGTTCGACGAGTCACTCTACGAGGAGCTCTGGACAGCCTCTGCTGCCAGTGCGATGCCAGTTCAGTGCTGCAGCGCGGCAGCGACGGCCGCGGCGCAGGCTCGGGTGTCCTGGTGGTAGAGGCCAACCGGGGTCTCCGGGTACTCGGGAGAGGCATAAACCTGCGTGACCGTACCGGTCTTGACCAGCCGGGCTCGCCAGCCGCGGTGGAGCCGGACCGCGTGAGCGATGTTGTTGCGGTGGTCGATCAGGACATACGGCGGTCGTTCCCCGTTCGCGGTGGATGACCGGTAGCCGGCCATGAGCGTGACCGGGCGGCGCTGACGGTTTCGGTCGGCTGGGCGGTAGCCGGACTGGACGTCAACGTCCTGGTCCTCAAGAAGCGCGCGCAGCAGTCGATCAGCGCGGCACTCGCACACCGACGCCTGGCACTGCTGGGTTTCCACCCACGACTTCAGCTCAGCGACCCGGCTGGTGATGTCGGACAACTCCCGCTTGCCGAGCCTCTCCAGAGGATCGTCGGGCTCGTCCGAGAGCCCCAGCGTGGTCACGGTGGCGATCGCGTCGGTACGCAGGTCCGCGAGACGGATCCGAAGACGGCCGAAGCACTGTGGGACGGTGCCGCGGGCCAGTGTGGCCAATGGGCCGGTGCGCTCGCCGAAGGCGCGGGCGGCCTCCACGGCCGCGTCCGGGTTGGTGATGGTGGTGATGGGCATGGCGAAGTTCTCCGTGGGACAAGGGACGGGGGCGAAACGGACGCGGCTGCCACCCCGCGAGGGCCAGCGGCCGCGCCCGGAGTCAGACGTGGACGACCCGGGGCGCGGCAGGCAGTTCGGGCCGGTGCGGGGCGATCTCCCGGGGCAGCACACGCCCTTCGAGGACCGGCTGCGCGTTGACCAGAGCGAGGATCTCCAGGAGAAGCCCGGCGGGCACATTGGTCAGCTTCAGGACGTCGGCCGCCGACGCGTCGTCGGTCAGCCGCACGGAGCCGGAACAGCGCGCCCGCGGCGCGGTGGAGCCGTCCGGCCGCTGCTGAACGGTGATCCAGTTCGACTGCTTGCGGGCGTCGATGTCGTGCGGCTGCTCGTAGGCGAAGGCCCGCAGGGCCGGCAGCACCTCCCGCATCCGTCGGTTGAGCGCCCGGCGATTGCGGGTCTCCTGCTGCACCCGCTGCTGCATGGCCCGCGCGGTGCCGAAGGTCTGCTGGTAGTCGGGCAGCAGGCATCTGACAATGTGGCGGGCCTTGCTGGCGGCCGAGGTGTCGATGCCGACGGTGACGGGCTCGGCCCGCCACCCGCAGTACTCGGTGGGGTAGCCGCCGCGCACGGTCAGCCGTCGCCCCGCCGCGCCCTTGCGGTAACCGCCCTCGTGCACCAGCGACAGGCTCATGCCACTGGGGTGCTCGAGTGCGACGCTCACGAAGTACACCGGCGCGACCCGGTGACGCCACCCTCCCCCCTCGACCCGGCGGTCGTTGAGCTCGGCGGCGAGCGCCCGGCCGATCCGGTCGGCCAGCTCATGGGTCTCACGGCGCTTGACCTCCAGCCGCTCGGCCCTCGCCTGCGGCGTCCAGTCAGGCACCGTTTCGGGGGCCTCGGCCTGCTGCTGTTCGGCCAGGGCGGTTACGAGGAGCCCTCCTTGGGCATCGGCGAGGCCGCGTACACGCACGGGAGCGGTGTGCTGGTCGACGGTGTCGTCCAGGAACAGCTCACACGCTGCTCCTGGAGCGTCCCGACGGGTGTGCAGCTGCGCGTCGTCGCGGGGCGGCGGGGGGTACTCGGCAGGATTCATGACAGCTCCAAGGGGCGGTTGGGGCGGTCACTGAACCGCTGCGGTCCCGGGGCTGTCGTCGGCTCGCGAATATCGGAGGAGGCCGGCAGGAACTCGATGCGTGAACTCGGAAGGGTGTCCGAAGCCGCTGTTAGCGTCCCGTCTCCAACCAAAATGATCATGAGGGGACGCCCGATGCAGGAAGTGATGCAGCACGCGGTCGGCGGACAGCGCGTAGCCGAGGCACTCGACGACATCACGGGACGGACTCGGCGGCGGTGGCACTGGATGCGCTACGACGATCCCTCCCCGGAGAAGCTCAAGGAGATGCAGGACGAGCTCCTGGACCACGTCGCCGCCTGCGCCACGAAGGACCCCGACCTCAACGATGAAACAGCGCTCGCAGCCCTACGGACCGCAGCGGAGTGCTCCCTCGGGGTGCTGAGCATTGGCTGCTTCCCGGACGGGGATCAGGAGATCGCCTTCCCGCTCATCGACGAGCAGCTCAGCAGTGAGAACATCGCCTTCGGCGACGTCATCGAACGGGCGCCCACCGCGGAAACCTGGCTCGACGCGTTCGCGATGTGCCTGGTCAGCGGACTGGTGCGGGACTGGCAGCGGGTCATCGGCCTGCTACTCCGGGACGACTACGCACCCGCGATCCGCGAGGGGGTCCCGTACTCGAAGCTGAACTCGACGTCGGATCCGGCAGACCTTGCCGTGGTGGACGCGCTGTGTCTGTACCTGACCGAGGCGAGCGGACATCTGCCGTGCGACTGGCCCACCATGCCCCTGCGCAAGCCGACGGCCGGCGAGCGAGCCGAGGCGGCTCACCATCTGGATGCCACCGGCCGCCTGACCCCGGACCAGCGTCTCCTCCGCGTGCTTCTCGATGACGACCAGCACGCCTTCGAACAGGCACTCCGTACCCGCCTCGTCGAGCACCGGGACAGCACCGCGGCCGATCCCTCGCCCAGCACCCTGCTCCCGGTCGAAACCATCGCCGTGGCCGCTCTGGCGGTCCAGGTCCACGGGTGGGATCTGGACGTGCGCTCCGGCTACCTGCCCGGCGTCCTGCTTGGCATCCCGGACGTGCTGCAGTAAGCGGACCGGCCGAGGGGGAAGAGGCAGCACGTAGCCGGGGTTGCTGGTCCTCCTTCGTCTTGCCCGCAGACGTCAGCGCCGACCAGGGCATATGCCCTGGTCGGCGCTGACCCGCTGCACACGTGCACCCTTCCCGGGGCTGGGGCCCGCACGAATTCGGTAGTGCTCTGCTTCGTTCCCATCAAGCCGTAGCTCTCCTGGAGCTGCCGTTCCCGAGGGGATGACGGCACGGTGTCGTGGTTGCCGAATGTCTCGGTGGCCGGGCCGCCCGGTGAGTGCCGGCGTGGACTCGGCCCTGATCTGTCACCAGCTCGAGGTAGCTGGGCCCGGCTGCCGTACGACGCAGCGTCAGAAGGATTAGGCAGGAGGGTGGGGGTGTCCGGATCCCGGCTTAGCGTCCCCGACGCCCCTACAGTCGACAGCGCAGGAAGCCATCCATGTCTGCACAGCCTCACGGCCCCCACGGCCACGTACCCGCCAGCCTCCAGTACGGCACACCCGGCCAGGCGCCCTCCGCGTACCCGACTTACGCACCAGGCCATCTGCCCGGGGCCGGGTCGGCGTACGGCGTGTACGCGGGACAACCGGTCAGCCCGCCGCTCGCGAACATCGGTGCGCGGCTCGGCGCCCGCCTCCTGGACCTTGTGATCTGGTACGTCGGCTACTTCCTCACGGCGATTCCGCTGATGGTCTGGATCGACTCCGGCGGCGGCGCGGCCGCTCAGACGCTGCTGGTGACGTGGCTTGTCATCTCGTTCATCCTCTACTTCCCCTTCAGCCTCTGGAAGTTCGGGTCCACCGTCGGAAAGCGGATCTGCAAGATCCGTGTAGTGCGCTGCCAGTCAGCGCAGCGCATCGGCTTCTGGCGGGCGACGGGACGGGAGGCGTTCTTCATCCTTGCCGTCGTGATCCCGGTGCTTGGCCTGCTCAATCCACTGTGGTGCTGCTGGGACAAGCCGTACCAGCAGTGCCTGCACGAAAAGATTGCGGACACGATCGTGGTCACGCGCTAGCCCCGCCCCCGTGTCCGCCTGAGCCATCAGCACCGCTGCTGCCGGCAGCAGGAAGCGGCCGTCCCCGGGTGGCCGCGGGCCACCGGATCTCCGCGCGCCGGGCTAGCCCGGCGCGCGGTCACATGCCCAGCCACGAGCCCGGGAGCATCAGTTTCAGTTCAGGCTGATCAGCTTGTCCAAGGCGGTCTTCACGGTGTTGAGGTTCGTCGCCTGCCCGTACTCGACCGCGCCGGCCGCGTCGAGTACTTCATCCAAGAGCTCGCGCCCGTTCTCCTCCCAGTGGGCCCAGCCGGTGACGGCCAGGGTGAGCTTCTCGCGGGCGTAGAAGAGTTCTGTCTTGCCCTCCGCCGACGGGCCTGCCACGTACGCCTGCAGGAGGGTGACCAGTTCCTGTCCCGCTTCCACCATGTCCGTGGGCGCGCCACTCTCGTGCTCGTAGCCGTCGGCGCCCATGGTGAGGGGCTGGTCTATCACGTACGTGCCGTCCATTTGCTGGCTCCCATTGCCTCTGCGGCCGCACCCACTGGGTGCGGCCGAACTGAAGATCGACCTTAACCGCGAGCACCGGCAGGTGGCTCCGCCGGTTCTCGCGGGCTACTTAAGACTCCGGCGTGCCAGCCCCCGTCGGATCCAATGACGCGGCCACGATGTGTTCACGGATCTGCTGCAGCACGTCGTACAGGCGTTGGGCGGCGCCGCTTCCGGGACCGCCGAGATCCTCGCGGGCGGCGTCCAACAGGACGGCCAGGTGCTGGCCCCGGATCCGGCCGGTGGCACTGCGCCGGGCATCGCCGAGTGCGGCCTGCAGCCGGCGGCGGTAGGCGCCGGGCTGGACCTGGGCGAGCCGTCCGCGTCGTGGATCGACGCGGGTCGCGGTGCCGAAGAGGTTGCTGCGCAGCCAGTGCGGAATGGCCTGGCAGGACGCGTCGTCCAGGGCGGGCAGCGGCACCCACGCGCGCTCCGCCTCGATCACGGCGCGGGCGGCCGCGTCCCGGTCGCCATGGTTCGGGCCGCGGCCCAGTGACCGCCGCCGGTGGACAGCCGCCCAGCGGGGAGCCTGGCCGGTGCGGCGGCGGACCGGGGCGATGGTGCCGACCTCGGTGTCGTCGGCCAGCACCCGGTAGCCGCCCTGCTGGTCCGGGTCGGGCTCCAGCCGCCAGGCGCGTCCGTGGACGACGCCCAGGTCGACCGGAGCCGTCTCGTCCTCTGCTCCGGGTGGACCGGTGAGGCTTTCCAGGGCGCGGGTGAGCTGGCGGGCGTCCTTGCTGCGGCCCAGATTCTTCGGGTCGAGCCCGGTGAGCAGGGCCAGGTCCTGCTCACCGGGCACGCGCAGTGCGGTGCGCAGTGCGGCGGCCCGGACATCTTGCGGCAGCCGCGCCAGCCTCCCCCCGCGTTCGGGGGTGGCGGTGACCACCGGAATCACAGCGGCGACCAGGGCGGCCTGGGCCGGTTCATCGAGGGCGGCGAACCCAGCGGCCGCGGTGGCCGCCGGGCCGGGCGCTGCACGCAGGGCGGCGCTGATGACCGCGCCCGCGGCCTGCTCGCGGTTGGCGAAGTGCGTCTGCTGGTAGGGCGGGGGCAGAGGGATGCCGCTGCGGTGGGCGGACCAGCCCCTGAGCGAGTTGCCGAGCAGGGTGCGCTCGGGCTGGACGGTGCCGGTGTTCTCCCCGTCCCGTCGCACGGTCCAGGTGTCCCAGTCGGCGTCCCGGCGTACCAGGCTCCAACCGGACCCGCCGTGCACACCCAGATCGACGATCGCCGCCGGCATGCACTCGTCCTCGGCGGCGTCCGGCTCCGGTTCCTGGTCTGGGGTGGATTCGGAGGCCTCGCCTTCGTCCCCGGGGGCCGGGGACGAGGGTCCGGCTGTCGACCGTGCGGCTTCGAGGTGTGCACGCAGCGCGGCCATTTCCCGGCGGTGCTCGCGCCGTTCCTCGTCGAGCTGGGTGGTCAGGCGCCCGTTCGCGGTCTTCAGTTCCTCGCGGTTCTCGGTGAGTTCGTCGAGCCGGGCGCTGAGCCCCGAGTTCTCGGTCTGGGCGGTGGCGAGGTCGGCGGCCGCCCGGCGCCGTGCCTCCTCCAGGGTGGTGGTGTGCTGGGACAGCTCCTGCACACGATGCTGCAGGCTCTCGGCCTCTCCCTTCAGCTGGCCGTGGGCCTCGAGCAGGGTGCCGTGCGTGCCGGTGAGCGCGGTGTGGGCGTGCTCCAGCTCCTGGTGCCGGTTCTTCAATTCACCGTGTGCTCCGGTGAGTTCAGCATGCTCGCCGCGAAGCCGTTGGTGCTCTTCGGACAGCTGCTGGCGTGCGGCCGCAGACTCGGTGGCGCGCTGGTCGGCGTCGGCGGCCTCGCGGAGTGCGGTGGCCGCCTCCAGCTGCGCCGCGTGCTGTTCCGCGCGCGCCTCGGCCGCGACCTCGCCGCTGCGGGCCGCCTGCTCACGGGCTTCCTCGGCGGCCTGGATCGCTTCATCGCGGCGCTCCTCGGCCTGACGGACCTGTTCGTCGGCGCTGTGCTGGACCTCGACGATATGGGCGGCGACCGCGTCGGTGTCCGCCCCGGCCTCCTGCCCGGCGTGTACGGCCTCCAGGGCGGTCAGCACCCGCGGCAGCAGCTGGGCCAGGACCTGCTCCTCGCGCACGCCCCGGGCGACGGCCTGCTGCACCGGGACGGGTTCCGGCGCGGCGGCGCGCTCCTTCTCCAGGCGCTGGCGGGCCCGGTAGGCGATCTGCCGGTCCCGGTCGTTGTTGTGCTGGACGCAGAACTTGGGCGGTGGCCCCGGTTTGCCCTTACTGCGGGGTGCGCGCGCGTTCGTACAGTCCGGGAAGTCGCAGTCCGGGCCGCCGAAGCCCGCCTCCATGAGCTTCTTGGCTAGCCACTCGTCCTCGGCGACCGCGCGTGCGGGGCGGATGGTCTTGGTAGTCATCGCTTAGTCCGGTCCTCAGTCCTTGTCGCGCTGAACGATCATCGGGTCGGCCACGGGGCGTCCGTATGTGGCCTCCCCGCCGTCGTAATCGCCCCCGTGACGCGTCACGATCGCTTCGACCTCCCGGTGTCGCTGCTGCAGGTCGCCGACTTCGACGTCCCGCGCAGCCAGGAGCCGCCACTGCGGCGTCACTTCTGGATCTGGCTCGCTGATACGGGTCACGTAGTCCGCCAGTTCTCTGGCGCATGCCTCGGCGCTGCCCCGGTCCGGGAAGTACGCCCAATGCGTATAGGGGATCAGGAGTCGGCTCATCAGGTGGCCTCCCCAAGCGCGCCCAGCGCGGCGTGTGCCGCCGCGCCGACCGGGTGGCCCGGGGCGGCGGCCCGAACGGCCCGGGTGAAAGCGGCGCGGGCGGACTTGGTCCGGCCCTGCAACTGGGCGGCGACGCCCAGGGCGTACTGATCACCCGCGTCCGGCAGGAGCTCCGCGACGTCCTCCCACGCCCGGTCGTCGAGCGGCCGCGGCTTGTGCCCGTGATCGCCGTCGTCCGATCCCGCCGCGTAGGCCAGTACGCGCCACTCCTGCGAGCGGCCGCCTTCGGCGCGGAAGAGCAGCCCGGTCGACGCGCCCTGGGGCACCGCGCTGGCCCAGTCGAGCGCGTGCTGGAACCGGAGCCGGGATTCGTCGGGGGAACCGCTGCGGGCGGACCAGAGGCGGTACAGCTCCTCGGTCGTCAGCGGACGGTGGATGCCGCAGCGCCGGGCATCGACAGCGACCTGCACCAGCAGATGGCCCGCGGGCTCGCTGCGGGCCGCCCGCCTGTAGCGCTGGACCAGGTTTTCACCGCCGACGAGTGATTCGGCGATGCCCTTGCTCACCGGGTAGCCCTGGGCGCGCAGCCAGTTCCGCTCCCGGGGCGTCATGACGAAGGGCACCGTGACGCGCTGCGCGTACTCCCGCAGCACGGTGCGCGCCGGCGCGGTCACTGCCGAGCCGTCCGCCAGGACCCGGTCCGCCCAGATCGTGTTGACGGCGGCCAGTACGACGGCGTGCGGCAGGACCTGGTCCAGCAGGCCGTGACCCAGCAGGACGAGGTCGGCGGGCGCGAGGTCATCGAGCCACAGGACGGCTCCATGCGGAGGGGTGAGTTGGGCTTCGGCGTCGGCCCGGGTGCAGAACTCGGCCAGGGCGCCCGCGCGAAACGGCGCCAACTGCGTCTGGGGATCAAAGCGTTGGACGGCCTCCCACATGGTCCGCGTCACACCGGACAGCGGCGGGCCGTCCAGGAGCACCAGGGGTTTGGTGGGCCGGGCGGCGGACGCGAGGAGCCGGGCGGCCTCCTCGACCGGGTCGGCCGGGCCGTCGGACTGCGGTCGCTGGCTCACGGTGAAAGTTCTCCTCAAGATGAGTGGGCAGGTGCAGTCCGTCACGTCTCTTACGTCTCGGCCCCAGGTTCGGTTACGGACCGATGTGTCATCCGTGGTGTTGCGGCCAGGCGTTGCACGGCCATCGTGTGCGCCTCCTCCCCCTCGGTTCGCCGGCTGGGCCTTCCTGACGGGTTTTCCGGCCGCCGCGCGCCCCGGTGGGCGGGATCGTGGGGGATAGCTGCCGGATCCCTCCGCACGCTAAACCACCACTACGGAGAATACAACTCAACTCAAACACGAGCAGAGTCGATGTGAAATTGAGTGATGAATAATGCATGTTGACCTGCATAGATCGGCTGTACATGATTCTAAGCCGTGATGAGGATTTGCCGCCCATCCATACCAGCACGGGGGTTAAGTGACGGAGAGCGGCGCATGGGTACCGGGATGGCGTCGAGTGGTCCGTGAGGGGTCCGGAAGTGTGTTACTGATGGGTAGCCGACGGTAAGTGGCATTGTCGTCGGTAAACCGGGCTAGGCTGCCCCGGTGATCCACGACGACGAGCCGACCGCCGGCCCTGCCCGCGCGGGCGCCCCGGTGCCTCACGGGGAGATCCCGGGCCAGGGGACCCTGTTCCCGGTGACGGCCCCCCGCAGCACCACCCTTAGCTATGCCCGGCCGGACGGCGCCCCGCTCACCGCGGCGGACTTCGCCGCCCTGCACGCCCTGGCTCGCGCCACCCGCAGCCGGGCCGCTGCCGTGCCGCTCGCGGGGGAGGGCCTCGGGTGCCGCTGACGACGGAGCAGTACCACGCCCTGCACCACTTCATCGCCGACCGGATCGCCGACCTCGGACCGGCGGGCATGGGCGATCCGTTCGTGGCTGCGGTGAACGCGCAGCTGACCGTGCACGGCGACCTCCTGACCTATCAGGACTTCGACGGCCTGGACCGGCGCGACGCCGGATTCATCGACGGCGTCGGCCTGGCCCTGCAGCACGTCGCCGCCCGCTGGCCCGCCCACCCCGACTACCAGAGCGCCTGGGCCCCGCCGCGCACCGACGGCCTCGGACTCCTGGAAGGCGACTACCGATGACCATGCCCATCGCCACCGCGCCGGTCGGCCCCGGCCTGCCCACCAGGTCCCAGCGGTGAGTGCCGACGACCGCGCCGCACGTACCGCCGCCCACCGCCAGGACCGCACCCACCGGCGCGCCGTCGCCCAGGGCTCGCACCGGGTCCCGCGCTGGGAGGAACTGACCGAGCGGCAACGCTCCGCGCGCACCGCCACCGCCGCCGAGTGCCTGGACGCCGCCGCGGCCGCGGGCGTCGTACGCCGCCCCGCCCCCCGGCCGACCCGCGAACATGCGGACGCCCTCAAGGCGTTCCTGATGCACCGCTACGACGAGCTCCATGATCCGCAGTTCAGGCTCGGGTTCGCCAGCACCGGTGCCCGCGCCCTCGCTGGCTACCGGGACCTGATCATGCACGCGGTGGTAGGCGTGGACATGGCCCTCAATGGCTCACCGGAGCACGCGGCGCTGGGCTGGAGCGTCCGCGCGGACGAGGACTGGGCGCTGTGCTTGCGTCTGGCCGAGTCCTTCACCGACCACCCCGACTACGCCCCGCAGCGGTGGACTCCCACGGACGGGGCCACCCGGTGACCGCCCCGGGCAGCGACGTCGAGCCGTACGAGGTCCTCGACGCCGAGCTCGTCGACCTCACCGCCCCGGCACGTCCGGAGATCCGGCTGCTGGTCGACCAGCACACCGTGCTCCGCCCCGGACAGGCCCTCCCCACTACCTCGGACGGCCCCCGCTACACCAAGCGGGACCTGGACATCTCGGAGGAGACCGCCCGCGCCCTGGATGCGGCCGACGGCCAGGAATCCGGTCCGATGCGGGCCTTCCGCGCCTGGTGCGGCCGGGAGCAGCGGGTGCCCGTGCCGTGCACGACCGCCACCTACACCGAGTACGGGCGGCACCTGATGAGCCGCGGACTCAAGGTCACCACGATCAGTAACTACATGTCGCTGATCCGCACCACCATGCCCGTCGGCAAGCAGCCCGACAACAGCCTGTTCCTCAAGCTCCTCAAGGAGTACCGGCAGACCAACAAGCGGGCCGTCCGCAGGAAGCAGGCGTTCCCGATCACCCTGCCCTACCTGATCCCGATGATGGAGAAGGCGGAGGCCACCGGGCGCCCCCTCGGCTGGCGCGACGCGGCGATGCTCGCCTTCGGCTACCGCTTCCTGGCCCGCCGCAGCGAGGAGGTCGACCTCGACATCGAGGACCTCGTCGTCATGGACGACCGGATCGTGGTCTGGCTGCTCAAGGACAAGACCCACCAGACCGAGGACCAGACCCTCACCCTGCACGACCGGCCCGACCTGCGGATGGTGCCCCGCATGCGGCGCTGGCTCGCCCACCTGGCCGCCCAGGGCATCACCACCGGCCCGCTCTTCCGCCACCTGCTCAAGAACGGCACCGTCGCCTCCTCCGAGACCCGGGCCAAGAAGGCGTCCAAGCGCGGCGACTACCTGCGCGGCCACACCGTCAACGAGCGCGTGAAGCACTGGTTCGCCGCGGCCGAGCTCAGCACCGACGGCCGCCCGGTCTCCGCCCAGGGCCTGCGCGCCGGCGGTGCCACCGACCTCGGCGAATCCGACGCCACCGAGGAGGAGCTGGAGGAGGCCGGGCGGTGGGCCAAGGGCTCGCCCATCCCGCGCAAGGTCTACGTCCGTCCCGCCCAGAAGGCCCGGCACGACCCGTTCGCCAAGGTCCCGATGTACGGGCACAAGACCTGGCCACGCCAAGGAGACGCCGCAGTGCCCCAGGAGACCGGCACCCTGCTCTACACGTTCATCTCCGACCGCCTCGACGAGCAGATGCGCCAGGCATACGTGACGGGCGCCGACGGACCTGCCGCTGTACGTGCGTATGCCGACGAGCTGCGGGAGATCATGCGCCTGCACCAGCGGTTCACCGAAGCCACCTACGCTCAGGACGAGGCGGCCGCCGCGGAGTACCGGCAGCAGCTCGCCGACCGGGCCGCCGAATGGGAGGACCACCAGGAGTACCCGCTGAAGACCGCGGCATAGCGACCGAATGCAGGAAGGCTCGGAGGGGGGACAGCCGTGGCCGAGGAGCGGGAGCCCACAATCCTGGAGTGGTGCGACTTCCTGCGGGACCGGATCGCCGAAGACCGGCGGGCAGCGGAGGGGGCCGCGTTCGCCCCAGACGGTCTCCATGCGCACCCATGGGAGCTCACCGAAGCGGGCGCGGACGACCTCGGTGTGCAGGCCGGGAGCCAGAGCATCGCCACCATCCGCACCGGCCACGGCCCCTGGGCCGACCACATCGTCGCCCAACACCTCGTGCGCACCCAGCCCCGCCACACCGTGGCCGACTTGGACGCCCAGGCCGACCTCGTCGACCTGCTGGACCACTGGGACAACTTCGAGCTGCCCGTCGCCCGCGAACTCCTCGCGGTGGTCCTCAAGTTCGCCGGCCGCTACCGCGACCATCCTGACCACCCCGAGCGGAGACGTACCTGAGCATCCCCCGCCCTTCCGCCACCGACTGGTCAGCCAGGCCCGATGGCAGGTCTCGCCGTCGGCACCTACGGATGTGAGGGGTCCTTGTCGAAGACGGCGGTGATGACCGAGGGGCCGATGAACTCCCGTTTGCCACGGCGGAGCAGGCCCTACGGAGTGTCCGCCGGGCTGGTGTCTCGGGGCTCGATGCCCACACGGCCCGGCGATAGAAGGAACTCGATGCCGGCCGACCGCGCCTCAATCGGCAGCCCGGCCGCCTTGCGGGCCCGGCGGTAGGTCAGGGCCCACCCCATCGCGCGTTGCGGCTGGCCGTCCGGCCCGGGTTCTGTGCACCACCACAGCCAGCCCCACGGGTGGGTACGGTGCGCTGCGAGAGGCGGCGCGAAGGCGTACGTCGCGGCGCCGCCCAGTTTCACCAGCGCCTCGGCGGTCCGCTGCGTTGGCCCGAGCGCGATCAGGTCACGCCGAGTGCCCTCACGTGCGGCCTGCACGGCGCCCTTCACGAATCCACGGACGAGCACGGCGACGCCCAGGGCGACGAGCGCGATGACGGCCGCCCAGCCGGCCGTCATCGCGGACCCCGGAATATCGGCCGGTCGGCGAACATGGGCAGCCGTGTGCGGGCGGCGCGGAACAGCTTCGGCATGACGCATTCCCCCAAGGACGTGGGTGTCGTGATCATGTCTACCAGGGTCTGAATCAGCCACACCACAGTGGAGACCATCCGGCCGGATCTCAACGCCTCTACCCTGTTCGCCACATGAGCAGGCCAGTTGAGAGAGGCGCAGGCATGGGATGGACGCGGACAGCAACCGAGGTGCTGCACGAAGGTCCCTTCGTCTCGCTGCACCGCGACTCGGTGCTCCGGCCGGACGGCAGCAAGGGCACCTACGAACACGTCACCGTGGACGACGGCGTACGTGTGGTCGCACTCGACGACCAGGGCCGGGTGCTGCTCGTCGAGGATGACTTCTACCTTCAGCAGCGCCGAGTGCTGCACCTGCCCGGAGGCGGCGTCGGTGGCCAGGACCCCCGGGACGCGGCCGCCCGGGAGCTGGAGGAGGAGACAGGCTTCATCCCCGGCGAGCTGCGGCCCCTCGGCGTGATCGATCCGCTGCCCGCGACCACGGCCGCGCGGACGCACCTGTTCGTCGCCACCGACCTACAACGCGGCACCTTGCACCGTGAGGACACGGAGATCGGCATGACGGTGCAGCGGTGGGAGCTCACCGACGCTGTCGAAGCCATCCGAACGGGGCGGATCACCGAGGCGGGCAGCGTGAGCGCCCTGCTCTTGACCAGACCGCGCACGATGTCCTCAACCGGAGTCGGCGGCGCGCAGCGAACTACGCGACGCTGAGCTGGGGCCGTGCGAGGTCCGCGCCGCAGAATCCGGACAGCTCCCTCTGCAGGCGGGCGATCGGCTCCGTCGCCAGATCCAGCGCAGCCTTCCCCTCGGCGAACCGAGGCCAGGCGCGCACCTGGTCGCCCGAGACCCACAAGCGGCTCATCTCGCTGTTCGGGTCCGTGGCATCGGGATTGAGCGAGAGCGCCTCGTTGCAGTACGCCACCCAGTTGGACCGGAGCTCCAGCAGCGCCGTCACGGCGACAAGCGCGTCACGCACGTGCTCGCCGACGGGCCGACTCGGATCCAGCGTGTCCACCAGGGTCATGAGCGCGGTGTGAACGGCTTCGCTGTCGGCGACCGCCTCACCGACCAAGGAGTCGGGGTCTTCCCGTCGTAGGCCCGTGACGGTGGCCGCGAACGGCGCCCGGGCCACGATGACCGTCTGGGCCTGCCAGGCGCAGGTGCGCTCCTGCCGAGTACCCTTCGGCCTCTTCCAGGTAAACAACGGCCGCTCCCCCTTCCCCAAAGCCCGCTCGGGCCAGGCTTCTCTTGTCCGCCATCGCCCATCGTGGCGTACGCATGTTCAGACGCGCCAGCACTCTCAGCCCTTGGCTGGTCATGTGTCCGGGTCGCGCCGGGACCGTTCGCGCAGCTCGCGACGCATCAGCTTCCGGCGCTCCTCCTTGATCTTGTCGAACAGATCCGCCTGGAGCACCAGCAACCCCCCGATGCAGATCGTCCCCATCAGGATGCCCGCGTACGAGGCGGGGGCGGGCAGGAACCACCCGGCTGCATTCCCTCCGAGCCCGAGACACGCCAGGAACACGACGCGGATGTTGTCGGTGTCGCGGCGCGGCATGGCGGCCCCTTCATCTCGTGGGCGACTGCGCCCATAAGTCTCCAGGACGCTCGAAGTCGGCCCCGCCCGCACCGTAGCAAGGGCAAAAACTGCTGGTGGGACAGCTTCACACCCCGTCACTGTTCCGGGGCTCGGGTGCGCTCCAGCCAGAGGATGCGACGTAAGCCTTGCCGAGGCACGACTCGGCGTCGTACGTCACCCGGATCGTCAACGCCACGGGTGCACTTCGCGGAGGCACGAGACCGGACGGGGGCCGCTAACACCTTCCACCGCGTCGCCGCACACCAAGTACCGGAAACACCATACGGGTTGCACCAACCGCGGCCTACGATCGCGTCATGTTGCGTCCTGAAAGCTGGTCCAGGCTCGCGGGTGGAAGTCCCGCCCGGGTAGACACCGGAGTGCCCGGTAGCAGGTCCCGGTTCGTCGTGGAGACGCGGCGGGCTGAGCGGGACGTCAAAAGCCCCTTTGGGGGTAGCAAGCACGCGGGCCGTAGCATCAAGCGAACCTTGCAGCCTCGTCAGATCGACAACGGAGAAGCCGAGCCTGTCATGACAGGGCGAAGGCCACGTCCTGGGGGCCCTGTTCCGGGGTCAGCCCTTGGGGTTCTCCCGGGGTATGGAGGGCGGCACGTGTGCACAGTCTGGGCCGGAACAGGAGAGACCCGTCTGACCACGCCTGACGTCGGGCAAGAGACCGGACGTATAAGCCGATGGTGAAGTCGTCCGGAGGGCAGCGGGAGTCCGAGCGGGGCGTAGTACCGCTGATCGGCGTGCAACATAACGCGCCGGGAGGGAAGGGCCCGCACTTTGATCACGCTCGTGAAGAGGGTAAGCACGAGGGCATGGCCGGGTCTGCCCGGTCCAATAACCCCGACGGGCGATGCTCCGTCGTAGTAGACGGGCCTGCGTCCGTCACGAAAGTGCGAAAACTTCAGCGCGGGCTATGGGCTGCGGCCAAGCAGTCTCCGGAGCGGCGTTTCCACGCCCTGTATGACCGTATCCACAGAGGTGACGTTCTGTGGGAGGCGTGGGAGCGAGTCCGGGCTAACAAAGGGAGCGCCGGGGTGGATCGGGTCACCCTGGAGTTCGTGGAGAACGAGTACGGGGTCCGTCGAATGCTCGGCGAACTCCAGCTCGCTCTTCGCTCAGGCACGTATCGTCCCGCGCCAGCCAGGCGTGTGGACATTCCGAAACCACAGGGTGGCAAGCGGCCATTGGGGATTCCCACGGTCCGCGACCGAGTGGCCCAGCAGGCGGCGAAGATCGTGCTGGAGCCGGTGTTCGAGGCGGATTTCCTGTCGTCCTCGTATGGATACCGGCCGAAGCGGTCGGCGGTGCAGGCGATGGAGCGTCTTCGGACGGGCTTCATCCAGGGACGCTGTGTGGTCGTGGAGTTCGACATCCGCAACTTCTTCGGCGAGATCGACCACGGTCGTCTCCTGGCCGAAGTGGGTCGCAGGGTGTCGGATCGTCGGGTGGTCAAGCTGCTGCGGTTGTGGCTCCAGGCGGGTGTGATGGTGGAGGGCGAGGTTCGGCGGACGGTCGCCGGGACTCCCCAGGGCGGGGTGATCTCACCCTTGCTGGCTAACATCTACCTGCACGTATTGGATGTCGAGCTTGCTCGGCGCGGCGTCGGCGAGCTGGTGCGGTATGCGGACGACGGTGTTGTCCTATGCCGGTCGGCGACCGACGCTCAGGCGGCCCTGGCGGTCGTCGGGGAGATCCTCGGCTCGCTCGGGCTGGAGCTGCATCCCGACAAGACGAAGGTGGTTGACCTCAGAGAGGGCCGGGAAGGACTCGACTTCCTCGGCTGCCACTTCAGAGCCTGCTTTTCGGGCCGGTCATGGGCGAAGTACGGCACTGTCCGCTACTACCTCCACCGCTGGCCCTCGCAGACAGCGATGAAGAGACTCCGGGACAAGGTCCGCGAGCGGACCGACCGCCGCCGGTCGGGATGGGATATCCGCGATGTCGTCGCGGATTTGAATCCGATCCTGCGCGGCTGGGGCGCCTACTTTCGAACCGGGAATGCTGCCCGGAAGTTCGTCCAGGTCGATGACTACGTCGTCTGGCGTCTCCGCCGACTCATGGTGAAGAAGCGGGGCCGTAACTTGCGAGGTGGTCAGACCGCTGTGTGGACGGAAGAGTGGTTCAAGGGGCACGGCCTGTATCGCCTGCGTGGCACGATCCGCTATCCGAAGGCGGCGTAACCATGTCAAGAAGATCATCGGTAAGCCGTGTGCGGGAAAACCGCACGCACGGATTGAAAGGGGACGGAGGAACCGGGCCCAGTAGGGCACCGCGCCTCCAACTACCAATGACGATCGCTCCGGAGGTCCCCACCACACTGCGGTTCCTGTCCTTAGAGATCACCGGCCGCTGCCAGCTCTCCTGCCCGCCGCTCTGCTACGCCAAGTCAGGACCGACGCGGAACCACGGCAGCATGACCGAAGACGACTGGAACCGGGTCATCGACGAAGCCGTCACCCTCGGCGTCGAAGACGTCCAAGTCATCGGCGGCGAGCCCACCTTGCACCCGGCCTTCGACAGGATGGTTCAGCGGGCGGTCGACGCCGGTCTCCGCGTCCGTGTCTACAGCAACCTGTTCCGGATCCGCGACGAGCACTGGCGGCTGTTCGAGCACCCCAGCGTAAGGCTGGCGACGACGTACCACAGCCCCGTCGCGTCCGAGCATGACGAGGTCACTGGTCGAGACGGTTCACACAAAGCCACGCGCGCCAACATCGTCGAGGCCGTGCGGCGCGGCATCCGCCTCAAGGTCGCCGTCCTCGATGGAGGCGACCACGAGCGCGCTGAGCGGGCCCGCGCCGAGATGCAGGCCCTCGGCGTCCACGAAGTCCACGTCAGCGACGTGCGGGCCGTCGGCAACGCGGCGGGCACCGCGATGCCCTCGACCTCGTCGCTGTGCGGGCGGTGCGGGGACAAGAAGGCGGCGGTCCTCCCGAACGGGAACGTGTCGGTGTGCGAGATGGGGCGGTTCCTGACCGCGGGCAGCGTCAAGGATGCGAGCCTGACGTCGGTACTGGCCAGCGACCGGTGGGCCGAGGTGACCGCGAGTATTCCGCGCCGCGCCGGCATGGCCCTCTGCCCTCCCGACTGCGCGCCGAACGACGACAGCTCATGCGGACCGGACAACTCCGGTCCCTGCGGCCCGGCCGACGACGGCTGACACCTACGAGCGAGCGGACACGGAAGGGACTGCGGGGACTTGGATCTGGACTGGGAGACTCACGCACGCCGTCTTGCCGACGGGCATTTCCGGCCGGAGTCACCGTGGTGGCATCCGATCGCCTCTACCCCCCGGCATCTGTTCGTGCCGAGCTGGTGGGAGCGGGACACCAACGGCCGGGTGGCCCGCAACGGCCCCGACGACCCCGAAGCCTGGTTCAAGGCCGCCTACCGCAACCAGACCCTCGTGACCCGGATCGGCACAGACCACGCCGATCACGTCGAGCCGGGCACGGTCGTCCCGTACGGCAGGTGGCCGACCTCGTCCTCGACGCTGCCCAGCCTGATCGCCACCATGTACCGGCACGCGATGCTCGGTGACGGCTCCCGCACCCTGGTGACCACCGGCACCGGCTACGGCACCGCCCTCGCCTGCCGACGCCTCGGCGACGAACTCGTGACGAGCGTGGACGTCGACCCCTACCTCGTGGAGGCCGCGACTGACCGGCTGGCCGCCATCGGCCTGCACCCGCACACCGCCGTCTGCGACATCACCGAGACGCTGCCCGGCGACCTCGACCGCATCGTGTCCACCGTCTCCGTTCGGCCCATTCCCGCCTCGTGGCTGCACGCGCTGCGTCCCGGGGGCCGGCTGGTCACCACCATCACCGGGACCGCGATGATCGTCGTCGCCGACAAGACCCCGGACGGGGGCGCCCGTGGCTTCATCGCCTCCGATCAAGCCACATTCATGCGCACCCGCCACGGTGACGACTACGACGACAGCTCACTGGCCGCCGAGGTGTGGCAGGCCGCTGATGAGGACGGGGAGGCGGTGGCTGCCAGCCGCTACCCGCTCACCTACGTACCGGACTCCTGGGCTGTGCAGGCCACACTGGAACTGGAGGCGCCCGGCATCGAGCACCGCACCGAGCAGGACAAGGGCAGCGGACGCACCGTCTGGATGGCCCACCCCGACGGCTCCTGGGCCCGCGCGAGCGCCAAGACCCCCCGCGACCTGCCGACGGTCCACCAGGGCGGCCCCCGCCGCCTATGGGATCTGCTGACCGATGTGCTCGACCGCCTCATCATCGGCGGGGAGCTGCCCGTGAACGGGGCTCGGGTCACTGTCACCCCCGAGGGCGAGACCACGCTCTCCCGTGGTCGATGGTCAGCTGCTCTGTGAGCGCCTGATGGCCAAGGTCATCCCGAGCAGGAGCCCGCGATACTAAGCCCCCGCGCCGACCAGGTGCCCACCGCCCTGAGCATGAGCGGTGGCGTCGCTTCCACGCGCGGCCCGGGTGCCGGTCGGCGGGGACGGGGATCTCCCGTCCCTCGCGGAATGCGCGGAGTGCGGCGGGACGCGGACGAAGAGGGGGTGCTGAGGAACGAGGTGAACAGCCACCCCTCTGCAGGGAGGCGTTCGGTACCATCGGGCGAACGCATTTCACCTGTGAAGCGTGCCTTGCCCGGACCCACCTCCGGGCTCTGGTGAATCCAGCTGCCGCTGGGAGGGTGACGCAGCGGTGACGTCCGGCGTTTGTTCGTCCTTTGACCGCCCTTGCGCACTCTGGCGTTTGTCGTGGTGGGACGGCATGACGCGGAGCGTGCAGGAGCTGTCTTGTCATCGAAGAACATCACCAACCGCCAGCAGATCGCCCGGGCACTCAACAAGGCGACGGGTTGCGGCTATCAGCGGGCTCTGGAGCGCGTCGTTGACGCTGCCGAGCGTAACTTGCTGCCCCCGGCCTTGGACGCGGCTGGCCGGGCGGAAGCCGTCCGGATTCTCACTGACCCGACTGCGGCCGAGCCCGCCCCGGGCCCGGTGTTCGCGAAGGACTATCTCAAGGCCCTGGTGGCGGAGTTCCGTCTCCTGGGATGGGGTGCCGGTCACCATGAACCGGACGTGGAGTGCTTCGGCCTCACGGCTTATGCGGGGCCCGTCGCAGGGCTGAGCTTGTCCGTGGGGCGTGCAGACAACGACGCCGGCGGCGATGAACTCGATCCGGACGACCCGGAGCAATCTGACCTGACCAAGCCGCTGTACCTGACGTCGATGTGCCCGTCGGGCAACGCCACCGTCGAGGACTTCGAGGACGGCCTCGCGGACTGCTCCACCGAAGCCGTCCGCGTCACCGCGCGCCGCATGGACACCGAACTCGGAAAGACCCGGCTCCGCCGGGTCCGGGGCGCGGAAGAAAGGTCCACCACGCCATGCCCGATCTGCGGAGACCGCTACCCCGAGCACCATCTGCTGAAGAACTCGCACAGCGCCGACCCCGTGTGCCCCGCCTGCATCTTCGACGGCGACCAGGCCTACCGCACCGATCTCCCGTACCTCGCAGTAAAGCTCGACCGGCTTCTCCACGAGGACCTGTCCGCCCCGGCGGGGTGGGACGCTGTCGCGGCCGTCCTCGCCCTGACCTGCGGACCCAACCTGGGCACCCGGCTCGACCGCGAGCTGAAGGAGCGCGGTGGCTGGCCGATCGTCATGGAACGCTGGGGCGAGCCGCTCCAACGTTCCTGGATCTGGCTCCCGCCCCCCGCTCACCGGCACGAGGCGTTCAAGCACCTGGGCGCCGGCGCGACCCTGGCCGCACTCGTCGACGCCGTCGACCGCCACGCCCCCACCGCCCACGCCTCCGCGAAGGCCCTGTGCCGGGAATCTGGGGTGCGCTGGAGGGACAGCCTGTGGCCCGCCGCCATCGCGTTCGCTGTGGCTTTCACGACCCAGGGCTATGAGCGCGATCGCCACCGCACCCCCTTCCACGTCGTCCACTCCTTCAGTGACGGACTCGAACAGACCATGAAGCCCTTCGCTGTCACCGGGGACGCCTCGAACGTCGAGTACGGGCTCGAAGCGCTCCTCAAGCACCAGCTGTTCCCGATGCTCCTTGGCCACAGCCTTGATGAAGAGCCCGACGACCCCCGCCGCCAGTACGGGACGCAGCCCGGCGACGACCGCCCCGCCCGGGCCCACACCGACGCGCACCTCACCCACAGCATCGACCGCGCGAACCAGGTCGCTGTCGTCCTGGGCAAGATCCCTTTCACCCCGCCCGGCGTCCCGGTCTGGGACGGAGCAGCAGTATCCGGAACCGATGCCCAAGGGCTGGGCAGTACCGCGCCGGCGAACGACCTTTGCCGGGCGGTGCGCGACGAAGCACGCCAAGAGGCTGCCGAGGCCCTCTACGACCTCGACGGATGCGACGCGGTCGACGCCGAGCAGGCGTGGACCCGTAACGGCTGGTGGATTCCCTCGGATCACGCCGCCCACGCATTGCGTCAGGCGCAACAGTTCCTCCCTGAGAAGGCCAGGGTCCATGCACTGTGGTTCGGGCCCGCTGCACAGTTCCCCGAACCCGTGCAGATCTGCGTCGACATCATCGGCGTGAACCCGCACAGCACCGGCCCCCGCGATGTGCCGTGGCTGCAGGTATCGGACGGCCGCTCCGTGTTCGGGCTGACGCTGTCCGACGTCGCACTGATCCGCCGAGCCGACTCCGGAGACGAACTCACCGAGGTCTGGCCCTCCGAGCACTCCTCAGACCGCAAGGACGAGGCAACGGTGACCGAGACGACCCCTGCCACGACGGATGCGCCGCTCCCCACCCTCGACGAACTTTCCCTGCTGACCAACCAGTTCCTGCATCTGGCAGGACACCGGCTCGGCGAGGACTGGAAGAGCGTCGACGAGAAGGCCTACGCCGCTCACCAGCGCCTTGAAAAGGCGCTGGAAGCCGAATACACGGGGTTCCTGGCCACGAGCGTCAAGGTCTGGATCAACCTGTTCGACACCCACCACCCCTGCCCGAGCGGACGGAACCAGGCCCTGCCCGCGTACGCCCTGACAGGCAAGCCCTACAAGGTGGAATTCAACGTCCACGCCCATGCCCCGTCCTGCGGCTGCGGCCAGGAGTACGGCTTCGGCGAATTCGCCGACCGCATCTGCCAACTCCTCATCGTCCTGTGCCTGTACGGCGGACTGATCGAAGTCCACCCCATGATCGAAGCCGCCACCGCGACGGACGCTCCGGACGAGCGCCAGGCCGAGCTGCGCGACATCACCTGGGAGGTCGACGGACCCGACAGCTACGACTTCCGGGAGGTCCAGCGCCGAGTGATCCGGGACTTCACCGACGCCGCATCGAACCTCAACACCGACACCAACCCGACCTACATTCCGCCGTACATGGCCGCAGACGGCTGGTACCTGCCCGAAGACGGGACCTCGATGATGTTCCACGGACGCCGACACGGAGACGAGACGGACTGACCCGACTGGAAGGGACCAGGAAACCGGTGTCGCTGTCAGAAGTTCTGACAACCCGTGATCCGGCCCCACGCGCGGGAACGAAGACGATGTTGCCCGGGGACGCTGAAGCGTCCCCGGGCAACATGCATGAGTGGCAGCGGTCGGGTACCGGGAGAGCCACAGTCCCAGCCGAAGTAGGTCCGGTTCAGGACAGGTGGGGGCTCAGCGCACCTGGAGGTCCGCCACACGGCGCCCCAGGATGCGGGCCGCGCACGGGCCGCACATGTCACCGGCGCCCGTGACGTACAGCTGAGCATCAACCGTGTAGCACTTTGGGCAGTACGGACGCCCGGTGGCCTGCGCCCGCTCCTCCGCCGGGCACGGACGCGGGCCTCCGATCAGGCCCGTGATGATTATGCGGCCGCAGTGAGCGCACTCGAGGCCGAACAGTGCGTTCCGGTCGCAGCGGGGACACAGCGCACCGGCCGGTACCGGGGCTGTCGCCTGGGCGGCCTCGACATTCTCCTGGCGCGCCGTGGAGGTCGGGGCGTTGCGGGCGGCGGTCATGGTCACGGCGGACTCCTTCGGGCTTGAGGCCAGGACGGTGTTGGCCTCATTGAGCCTGCGGGGCCTGGGTCTGGCACAGCATCGGCGAACTCACCTTGATCTCGGACTCGGGCGCAGTCCGTCGAGGAAGCGGCTCGGTCTGCGGCTCGGACGGCCGCCGGGCGAGCGGGAGAGCGCCCAGGACAGGCTGAGATGGTGCCGGGCCCGGGTCACCCCTACATAGAGGAGCCGGCGTTCTTCCTCGATCTGCTCATCGGTCTTGGCGTACGTGATCGGCATCATGCCCTCGGCGACGCCGACGAGGAACACGGCGTCCCATTCCAGGCCCTTCGCCGCGTGCAGAGACGCGAGCGTGACGCCCTGGACAGTGGGGGCGTGTTGCGTGTCCGCCCGCTCCTCCAGCTCGGCGACGAAGTCGGCCAAGGTGGCAGCGGGCTCGGCTCGCCCGCAGTCCTCCGCCAGCCGGGCGAGCGCGGCGAGCGATTCCCAGCGGTCGCGCACGGCGCCGGATCCTGCGGGCGGATTGGCCATCCAGCCCTTGCCGGAGAGGACCGCCCTGACCTGGGAGGGCAGGTCGACGACCTTGTCGGGCGCCGCATCGTTGCCGCGGACTGCCGCGCGTAGCGCGCGGACTGCCGTGCGGATCTCCGCACGGTCGAAGAAGCGCTCCGCGCCGCGCAGCTGGTAGGGCAATCCTGCTTCGGCGAGGGCCTGTTCGTAGATCTCCGACTGGCCGTTCGTCCGGAACAGGATGGCGATCTCCGCCGCAGGGACGCCGGAGGCGATCAGTTCGTGGATGCGGCCTGCCGCGCCCTCGGCCTCGGCAGGCTCGTCGGCGTACTCCGCGTAGACCGGCTCGGGGCCTGCCTCGCGCTGGGAGATCAGCTGCAATCGGTGCCCGGTGGCACGGCCGCTGGCCTGGGCGAGGACGCCGTTGGCGAGGTGGACGACCTGGGGGGTGGAGCGGTAGTCGCGGACCAGCCTGACGATGGTGGCGCTCGGGTGACGGGTGTGGAAGTTGAGCAGATGGTCGGGGGTAGCACCGGTGAAGGAGTAGATCGTCTGGCTGGCGTCGCCGACGACGCAGAGATTGTCCCGGTTGCCGAGCCAGAGCTCCAGCAGGCGCTGCTGGAGGGGGCTGACGTCCTGGTACTCGTCGACGACGAAGTGCTGGTACTGGGCGCGGACCTGCTCGGCGATGTCCTGGTGGTCCTGGAGGATGCCCACGGTCAGCAGCAGGACGTCCTCGAAGTCGATGCCGCTGCGCCGGCGCTTGAGGGTCTCGTAGTCGGCGTAGACCTGGGCGATCTCGGCAGGGTGGCGGGGGGACTCGCGGCCCGCCTTGTGCGCCGCTGCCGCGTAATCGGAGGGGACAGCCTGGGTGGCCTTGGCCCACTCGATCTCCGCAGCCACATCGCGTAGCTCACCGCGGCCGAGGCGGATCCGAGAAGCTGCTGCGGCGTCGGCGACAAGCTGGATCTTGCGGTCGACGAGCCGGGGCGCCTCCCCGCCGACCGCTTTCGGCCAGAAGAACTGGAGTTGACGCAAAGCGGCCGAGTGGAACGTGCGAGCCTCCACGCTCCCGGCGCCGAGCTGACGCAGTCGACCGCGCATCTCGCCCGCCGCACGGTTGGTGAAGGTGACGGCGAGAACGCCGGCGGGCGGGAGGACCCCGGCGCGGACGCCGTACGCGATGCGATGCGTGATTGCGCGCGTCTTGCCGGTACCGGCGCCTGCGAGTACGCATACCGGACCGTGCAGAGCGGTCGCCACGGCGCGCTGCTCGGGATCGAGCCCGTCGAGGACCGCGTCGGCTGATTCCGGAACCTGCGAGAACGGAGAGGAGTGCGTTGCTGCCGTCACCCCGCCATGCTGCCAGGCCCGCCCCACGGCTTGGTCACACGAAGCCGTGGGACGGACGTGCCCCCTCACCGG
This sequence comes from Streptomyces diastatochromogenes, assembly GCA_001418405.1. Lineage (GTDB taxonomy): Bacteria > Actinomycetota > Actinomycetes > Streptomycetales > Streptomycetaceae > Streptomyces > Streptomyces albulus_C. The sequence continues at coordinate 63,751 of LIQL01000004.1, forward strand.
GGCGTGGACGCGCGGTACAGGCGGGTGGCGAGGTCGGCTGATTCGGCCGTGGTGCGGTGGGCAGCTGCCACGCTGGACCCACCGGCCATGCACGCGTGGACGCTGGCCAGGCCGAGCTTGCGCTGCCAGGGGCCTTGGCGAACGTCGACGGTCTGGATCCGGGCAACGGGGCACACCGTGATGCTGTTGCGGAAGAAGTAGCCGCGCCAGGCGGTGAAGTACCCACTACCGAGGCGGTAGCCGAGCGCCTTGTAGAAGAGCGTCGCCCTGCGGGCCTCGTGAGGTGCCGGGATCGGAGCGTGGAGATGGGCCACGGCGTCCGGACCCAGGAGATGGAGCACCAGCTTCTCGGCGACGGTGCGGGGGCACACGGGCAGCAGCACACCGGGCCTTCCCGCCCCGGCGACAGCGACCCGCACCTCGACCCAGTCGAACCGCCGCCACAGGAAGGGTTGATGGATTTCGATGGAGGCGATCCGGGAGGCCCGGTAGGTGTACTGCTGGGTGTCGAACATGCCGTGGTCCGTACGGTAGCTGCCCTCGGCAGTTCGTGTGACGGACCACCGGCTGTAGGCGAAGAGCCGTCGTCCCGTCAGCTTCCAGATCTTGGGGACGAAGGCGACCAGCGTCGAGAGGGTGAACAGCTCACCGGAGAGAACGTACGGGCCGACGCCGATTGCGACGAGGACGAGCGACTTGAGGTTGGTACCGAGGTCAAGGAGCAGGGCGAGTACGAGGTCTGTGGTCTTGACCTGGTGAAGTCGCTCGTCGGTGGTGTCTTCGGCGAGGATGCGGGACTTGAGCGTCCTGGCCTGGTGGAGGGTGAGGTACGAGAGGGTCATCGTCGTGCCCGACATGACGACCCGGAGGGTGCAGACCCCGAGGAGCCTGCCGAGGATGGGCCGCCCGATGTCGACGCTCTGGACGTGGTGGAGCTCGCAGTGGCGCCGAACCTTGAACAGCAGGCCGCTGCGGTACCCGAGTTCGTCGCCGTCCAGGCTGTAGCGGCTGTGCCGCCAGGACGTGATGAACAGGCTCACGACGGCCGCGACGATTACGGTCACGATGGTGCAGGCGATCCAAAGAGGTACGTCGATCTTGTCCTTCGTGCCGGAGGTGCCGACGCTGAAGAGGTTGTGCTGCTGGTACGCCAGACCTGCCAGCGCGGCGAGCACGGCCCAGCTACGCCGCAGTGGGGTGACCGGGTGGAGGCGGCCCTCCAGGGGAGGCTGCGTCATACCGGCAGCCTCCGCTTGCGGGCGAGGTCGGTGAGCCGGTCGCGCAGGTCGTAGGCGGTCTGCGGGTCGACATCGGCGATGGTGTCATGTCCGGCCGCACTGCTGATGGTGACGGTGGCGAGGTTGTAGCGGCGCTGGATGGGGCCGGAGACGACGTTGACCTCCTGAATCCGGGCGTAGGCCAGGACCGTGAAGCTCCGGTGCAGCAGACCGGTGCGTATGTACAGCTCCTCGTCGCCCAGGTGGTAGCCGCGAAAGTGCCAGCCGACCTTGATGCGGTCCCAGCGCCAGACGTAGAGAGCGAAAGGGGCCAGGGCGAGGAAGGCCAGTGTCGGGTCCCACCAGCTGAACATCTCGTGCCAGGTCCGGGCCTTGGTCACGACCGTATGGATGAGGGTGGTGGCGAGCGCGGCCGTTGTCCCGACCAGGGCGCTGGTGCCGAGGATCTTCAGCGCGGCCCCGATCCGGTGGACGCGGACGGTGCGCGCCGGGTGCCGGGTCATGTCCACGCCGTCGAGCGTGAAGGGCGGTTCGGGTCTGATGTAGCGGGCCATGCCTGTGGTCCTGCTTCCCTTGAGCGAGGCGGTGTACGCAGCGGAGCGTCGCTGCGCACGGCCTCACCCAGCGAGGCGCCGCGAATCTCGCCGAAGGCCCCGCGGCAGGAGCCGTCAGCACGATGCAGGAGAGGCCGCCGGCCGCCGGGGCCGAAGAGTGGCACGGGGTGTCCGCGGCAAAGGCGTCGCCCCGCTGCGGAGCGTTCGCTCGTTCCGGACAGCCCGTGACCGTGCCGGCTCTCACCTCACTGTCCTGAACGCCGGGCCACGTGTGCGGGACGCTCGGCGCACCCCACTGCGGCTGGTGGGCTCGCTGCCGTCAGTGATCTTCGGGGATGAGCCCGAGAGGCGCCCCTGCAGTACGGACAACGATCCGGCAGGCTTCAGCGCCTCGGAACCACCGCTCCTGACTGAACGCGGGCATACACGTGATCGAGGTGAGACCGCTTCCGACGCTCTGGACGTGCTTCTCCCAGAGCTGTACGAGGGTGATGGCCACCGTCTCAGCCTCAGCCGGCAGGGCTCCATCCGGCCGGAACCACAGCCGGGTGAACAGCACCCCGAGGTCCTCGGCCGCCGCAGCCAGGCCCTGCCGTTCGCCGAGCACCCGAGAACGCTGGGCGATGTCCTGGGGAACCGGATAGGACCCGACCATGGCGGCCGCCGGCACCGGTAGGTGGATCACGGTGTCGGCGAGCTTCTGGGCGACAACCTGCGGGTTGGTGCCGGGCAGGAGGCCGACTCCTACCTGTAGGAGCGCCTCGGCAACATGTGGCTGATCCACGCCGTCACGCTACCGCGCCGCGGCAGGCAGGACAGGACGCCGGCTCAAAGGCTGGGTGAGTGGGGCGCGTTCGAAGGCGAGGAGGTACCACGGCACATCGGCGGCACCGTCCGGTCCGGGCGCATCCGCGCGGCTCCACTGGCCACCAGCACGGCGCTGCCACCGATGGCCAGCTCCGTCCGTCACCGTGGTCACCCCGTCGGGCTCCTCCTGGTCAAGAGGGCCGTACGTGATCAAGCCGGGCTGGTCCCGGCGGCGGCACTCCGTGGTGCGCAGCTGCGCGGTGAACTGCTGGATGTGGGAGGGAAGCTCATAGTCCTCGGCTTGGAGCGCCTCGGCCAGGACAGCCAGACCGTCGCGGTCACGGTTGATGGGGTCCACAGCGTCCACGGTGGAAACTGTGGTGCTCGTGCTGCGGGCCCCGGGCCACTCCAGCCCGTCGTCGTCGCCATCCCACAGCAGCTGGTATGTCAGCGGTTCCTGGTGCTCGCCGTCGTCGTGCCCCAGCGGCTTTCCGCAGTAGTGCATCGTCCACTCGTCGTCGCGTCTCAGCCACCGAACCGGGCACAGCTGGGCACCGGGCCCGTAGCGCACCCGCAGCACAGTGCGGGGATCACGCTCGCGGACCAGGACCGCCGACCGGCCGATCGTGGCCAGCGCCGCCACGGCTGTCCGGACGGCAGGATGCCGCGGCGAGCAGGCCAGCGCGATCGTGCCGCCCTGAACGGGGTCAGAGCTGAAGCTGCTGCTCTCGACGAGCGCCTCGCTCATTCCGTGGGCCACCAGTGCGGCCCGGACGACACCGCGCATGTGGTCAGCGACGCGGCCGAGGCGCAGGTACCCGGACTTGGCGTACCGGCGGGTCTCGACGTAGTAGCCCACCTCATGCAACCGCGACGAGGGGATCGTGCGCGGCTGGCGCCCGGAGTAGGCGTCCACCACCGCGCACTCGTCCTGGCCGGGGGAGGTGACCATGAGGCGGGTCGGACGCCGCCCCTCTCCGCACCGGCGCAGCGATTCGTAGATGGCGCCAGCGGTTGGCGCTACGGGCCCGTTCACGACGCCACCGTATCCAGAGCTCCGGTGGCGTTGGGCCGCATCCCGCCAACGGCAGGACTGTTCACGACCTGGCCCCGCTCGTGACGGGGTCGGCCCGGAGGCCGCACAGCGGCGGAGCGGAGTACCGGGGCGGTCAGAAGGGCAGTCCGGCCATTTTCTGGTGCGCTTCTCCGAGGACGTACTCGGCCCGCTGCTCCGGGTCGAGTTGATCCGGGAAGTGATCAAGCCTCGCGACCAGGTCGGAGATGTACGCCTCGACGCGGGCGACACCGTCGGGGTTCTGCTTGCGCGTGCGGGCGAGCGCCTTGCGAACCTGCCCGGCCCGCAGGCGCGGGATGGTGTAAACCGGGTGCGTGGCTGACAGGTTGAGATCGTTCAGGGACAGCTCCTGGCCGATCTGGGCAGCGACGAGTTCGTATGCGGCGATGATGCGTCCGCAGACGTATCCGGGGGTGCTGCGGGTGTCGTTGAGCGGCACGGGATCTCCTGATCGCATCGATACGGGGCCGGTGCCCCGCTCGGTTGCGGGGCACCGGGATGCCGTTCTCTCGGATTCCGATCCTCACCTCGGCCGCCGGGCCGAGCTTTCGACCGCGCCGACGCCGCGCGGTGTGCCACATGCTTGCTTCGAACACTACCGCAGCGCACCGACACGGCCAGGCAGGTCCGGCCGACTGCCTTGGTCCCAACTGGTCATCCGGCGGGGCGAGTCACTGCCCGGTCGGTGGTGTTGCTGTTCGCGGAGTGGGCGAGGGGTTGGTGCCGGACTCTGCACGGGCTGCTCGGCGGCCGACAGGGGATGGCCGGCGAGAGCGGCAGGTACGCGTAGTTGCCGGGCCCGGTCAGAGCTTCTCGTTGACGGAGCGACGTGGGGCTCGCGTCGGCTCGGCACCCATGTGCAAGGCCCGGCGAGCGGTCGCCCGGTCACGGCGGTTGAAGAGACGCTGGAAGGCTTTCCGCTCGCCGGGGCGCGCGCCGCTGAGCAGCGCCCTGCGCGTCAACTTCGGGTACCCGTCCTCGTCCCGCACAGTGCTGACCATGTAGCCCTTGCGGACTGCAGCCCTGTCGTCGGTTCCCAGCGCCCGACTGGCGTTGTGCCGTGAAGCCCACGGCGGGCGATGGTGGTACGTGAGTGACACGAATGCTCCCTTCCAGTTCGTTCCTGCCGCTGCTGTGGCGTGCAGCGCTGCGCTAGGAAATCGGCGGGGAGACCCTGAGTCGCGAACTGGCGAATTCGCCTTGCTACGACCTGCTTGCCACGGGCACCGAACGTGTTGTTGGCGGCGTCGGAGAAGAGGAGCCGCAGCGATCCACGGGTGTGCGCTGTCCGAAGGGCGCCCGGGCGCCCTTCGG
>LIQL01000004.1:68786-69035 GCA_001418405.1 Streptomyces diastatochromogenes
CGGCGGCATAGGCAGCACGGTGCTCCGCGCGCGCGTCATAGGCATCGTGATCCGGCGCGGTATCGACCTGGAGTGGATGATCCGACCTCCTGTCCGCGCTGCGGCTGCCTCTCCCGGACAGTGGAAGATCACCGTCGATGCCAATCCGGACGCCGAGGTAACCACCTTCACGGCATCGGACATCCGCAGTTTCGCCGCCCGCCTGCACGTCGCCTACGGCGCGGCCTAGCCCCGCTGCAGCAGCACCGC
>LIQL01000040.1:0-122 GCA_001418405.1 Streptomyces diastatochromogenes
GGCTCACAGGGCCGATTCGTCCCACTGGTCGAGGAGGGTGTCGATGCCGCCGTCCTCGGGGCCGTTCGACGGCCGCATCCCGTCGAGGGTCTGCTCGGTCCAGATGACCTTGCCGCTGGGGG
>LIQL01000040.1:176-11997 GCA_001418405.1 Streptomyces diastatochromogenes
TGCCGTCGGAGACCTCGCAGATCAGGGCGCGGTCGTACAGCAGGCGGACCCGGATGGGCTGGGCGCCGTAGCGGATCGCGTTGGTGATCAGTTCGCTGAGGATCAGCTCGGTGGTGAAGCCGATCTCGTCCAGTCCCCAGGACTCCAGGGTCCGCATGCAGGCGGCACGGACCGGGCCGACGGCCGCCGGGTCGGAGGGGACGTCCCATTCGGCGATCCGGTCCGCGGGGAGCAGTTTGGTGCGGGCCACGAGCAGCGCGATGTCGTCGCTGGGGTGCGCGGGCAGCATGGCGTCCAGGACGGCCGTGCAGGTCTGCTCGGGGGAGGCGCCGGGGGCGCCGGCGAGGGTGGTGCGCAGCAGTTCCAGGCCGGTGTCGATGTCGCGTTCGCGGTCCTCGATGAGCCCGTCGGTGTAGAGGACGAGCCGGGACCCCTCGGGCAGGGTCAGGTCGACGGTCTCCACCGGCATCCCGCCGCCCAGGCCCAGGGGCGGTGCGACCGGGACGTCGGGGAAGGAGACCGGGCCGTCGGGGAGGACCAGGGCCGGGCCGGGATGGCCCGCGCGGGCCAGCGTGACGCGGCCGGCGACCGGGTCGTAGATGGCGTAGAGGCAGGTGGCGCCGGTGATGCCGGCGGTGCCGTCGCCGACGAGGGACTCGTCCTCCAGCGCCGGGGCGTCCGGATCCCGCGTTCCGGCGGTGCCCGTGGCGGACGTTCCGTCGGGCCCGGCGTCCGCCGCGTACGGGCGGTCCGCCGGCGGCCGTTCCCCGTCCCGCCCGGCCGCCCCGCCGCCGTGGCCCTCCCTGTCGGGGCCCATGCCGTCGGTGCGGGCCTCGTCGGTGTCGATGTGGCTGACGAGTTCGTCCAGGTGCCCCAGGAGTTCGTCGGGCGGCAGGTCCAGGGCGGAGAAGTTGAGGACCGCGGTGCGCAGCCGGCCCATGGTGGCGGCGGCGTGCAGGCCGTGGCCGACGACGTCGCCGACGACCAGGGCGACCCGGGCGCCGGGCAGCGGGATGAGGTCGAACCAGTCGCCGCCGACCCCGGCTTGCGCGGGCAGGTAGCGGTGGGCGACCTCCAGTGCCGACTGCCGGGGCAGCGCCCGCGGCAGGAGGCTGCGCTGGAGGGTGATGGTGGTGGCGTGCTCGCGGGTGTAGCGGCGGGCGTTGTCGATGGAGATCGCGGCCCGGGCGGCCAGCTCCTCGGCGAACGACAGGTCCTCCGTGCCGAACGTCTCGGAGCTCTCGGCCCGCCAGAAGTTGGCCAGGCCCAGCACGACGCCCCGGGCCCGCAACGGCACCGCGATCAGCGAGCGGATGCCGTTGTCCAGGATCCGCCGGGTGTCGACCGGGTCCTGGTCCCGCCATGCCCGCTCGGCGCGCAGGTCGGGGACGAGGACCGGGCGGGCGTCGGCGATGCCCGCGCTGATCGGGCTGCCGGGGACGAAGCGGATGCGTTCGCCGACGCGGTAGGCGGCCGAGTCCTCCGGGACGCCGCGGACCGCCAGCCGGCGCATCGGGGCGTGTTCCCCGGTCGGTTCGTCGCCGCGCAGCACCGGCTCCAGCAGTTCGACGGAGACCACGTCGGCGAACCGCGGGACGGCGACCGCGGCGAGTTCCTCCGCCGTGCGCACCACGTCCAGCGTGCTGCCGATCCGCATCCCGGCGTCGTAGAGCAACTTCAGCCGCCGCTGGGCGACCTCGGCCTTGCCGGTCAGCGCCTGGAGTTCGGTGGTGTCCCGCAGGGTGACCGCGGTGCCCGCGGGGCCGCCGTAGGGGGCGGTGGGGCGGATGTTCACCGCGAGCAGCCGGTCGCCGGCGGGGTGCACCTCGTCGGTCGCCGCCCGGCCGGAGGCCAGCAGGTCGGCCGTGCCCGGCTCCAGGCCCAGTTCGGTGATCCGGCGGTGCTCGGCGTCGGCGGGCAGGTCGAGCAGCCGGCGTGCCTCGTCGTTGGCGAGCAGCAGCCGCCCGTCGCTGCCGATGATGAGCACCCCTTCGCGCACGGCGTGCAGCACGGCGTCGTGGTGGTCGTACATCCGGGTCATCTCGGCCGGGTCCAGGCCGTGCGTCTGCCGGCGCAGCCGGCGGCTCACCAGGGCCACCCCCGCGATCCCGAGGACCAGTGCGCCGGCCGCGCTGCCGATCAGCAGTGGGAGGCGCTGCAGCGCCCACTCGTTGGTCCGCTGCACCTTGATGCCGGCCGCGACGAGCCCGACGACCCGGCCGTCGGCGGCCTTGACCGGCACCGTGGTGTCCACGGCGCGGCCGAAGGCCGAGTGGGAGGTGGAGGTGACCGTCCGTCCGGCGAGCGCGGGGCCGTAGCCGCCGGGGACCTGCTTGCCGATCAGGTGCGGGTTGGGGTGGGTCCAGCGGATCCCGGACGGGCTGAACGCGACGAGGTAGTCGAGCCCGGCCTCCTTGCGGGCGTCCTCGGCGCGGGGCTGGAGCCGGGCGGTGGGGTCGGCGGACTGCATGGCGGCGGCCGTCCCCGGAGCGTGCGCGAAGGCCGTTGCGGCGACCGAGGACCGCTGTTTGGCCTCCTCCAGGCTCGCCTGCTGGGCCTGGAGGGCGAGCGCCACCCCGGCTGCCACGACCAGCAGCACCACCAGGGCGAGCTGCAGCACGAGCACCTGGCCCGCGACGCTGTGCACGCTCAGCACCGAGCGAAGACGGCGTCCCCCCTCACGCCTGGAAGATCTCTTTCGCCCGAAATTTTCCATCACGCGCCATATTTAGCATTGTGCGCCCCCGGGTAGCGATCAGCTGCGCCGGCGTCATAAGTGTTCCTTTCGGAATAACAAAGCGGCTTTATGAGGGCAAATTTGGTCGGATGCGGAAGGTGGCGGGGCGTCGCGCCGGGCGGTAAGGGCCCCCGCCGGCGAGTCTTTGGGCACCGATTCCACAGGGCGTAGTGGTGGTGCCACACAAGGTAGTCGCACGGGTGTCCGGGAGTTGGGGGAGCGGGCATCGACCGATTCCGGCCGGTGGCCCGCCAACGGGCCGTTGCGGGGCGCCGATTCCCGGCCCGACGATCCCGGGGTCCCGCATGCCACCGGCCCCGCGCCGCTCGGCCAGCATGCCCTCGGTCCCACAAGGAGGTTCTCCGTGAACGACCGGATGACGCTCGCCCCGGATGCCGCACGCCAGCTCGCGACCACCACCAAGACCGCACCCCAGATGCGCGGCATCACCCCGCGCTACCTGCTGCGCGCGCTGCCGTGGGTGGACGTCGAGTCCGGCGTCTTCCGCGTCAACCGCCGCCGCACCTACGTCCTCGGCGACGACCGCCTCGCCACCTACCAGGACGGCGACGCCCACCGCGTCATCCCCGGCGACCTGCGCGAACTGCCGTACCTGCGGGACGCGGACGACACGCTGCTGACCGAACTCGCCGGCGCCTTCGCGCAGGTGTCCTTCGACACCGGTCAAGTCCTCGCCGAGGGCGGCGCGGTGTCGGACCGGCTGCTCGTCATCGTCCAGGGCCGCGCCGAGAAGCGGGCCCGCGGCCGCTACGGGGAGGAAGCGCTCCTCGAAGTCGTCGGCGACGGCCAGTTCTTCGACCTCGACGCCTGGACCCGCGCCGCACCGATGCCCTACCAGGTCACCGCCGTCACCCCCGGCACCGCGCTCTGTCTCGACCGCGCCGCCCTGGCCCGGGTGGTCGACCGCGACCCGTCGCTGCGCGCCGGCCTCGACGCCTACCTGGCGGCCGACGGCGTGCTGCCGGGCAGCGAGGTGCCGGTCGACCTCAGCTCCGGACACGTCGGCGAACCCGACCTGCCGGCGACCTTCGTCGACTACGAGGACGCGCCCCGCGAGTACCACATGAACCTCGCCCAGACCGTGCTGCGCGTCCACACCCGGGTCTCCGACCTCTACAACGGCCCCATCGACCAGACCCGCGCCCAGGCCAACCTCACCGCGCACGCGCTCCGCGAACGCCAGGAGGACGTGCTCCTCAACCACCCCGAGCACGGCCTCTTCCGCAACGTCGCCCCCGGTCAGCGCGTGCAGGCCCGGACCGGCGCCCCCACCCCCGACGACCTCGACGAACTGCTCACCCGGGTCTGGAAGCAGCCCGCGTACTTCCTCGCACACCCCCGCGCCATCGCCGCGTTCGGCCGGGAGTGCACCCGACGGGGCGTGCCCCCGGTCATCGACACCGGCTTCGGCAGTCCGCTGCTGACCTGGCGCGGCGTGCCGCTGCTGCCCTCCGACAAGGTGCGGTTCACCGGCGGGGCCGACACCGGCACCACCGAGATCCTCTTGATGCGGGTGGGCGAGGCCGAGCAGGGCGTGGTCGGACTGCGCCCGGCGAGCGTCGCCGACGAGATCGAACCGGGCCTGGCCATGCGGAACATGGGCGTCGACACGAAGGGCATCACCTCGTACCTGATGACCGCGTACTTCAACGCCGCGGTCCTCGTCGAGGACGCCCTCGCCGTCCTCCAGAACGTCGAGGTGTCCCGTTACCATGACTACTCCTGACGCCCCGGGATCCCCGCTGGCCGCGCCGGCCGTTCCGGGAATCCCCGGTGCCGCGGCCCCGCCGCCGCCGGGCGTCGCCACCGCCGCGCCCGGCACGGACCCGGGCTCCCACGCGCCGACGGCCGCACCCGCCGCCACGGCCCCGTCCACGGCCGACCCGACGGGCCGCCGGCTCACCCAACCGGCCGCCTTCACACCGGAGTTGGCGCGCCGCGACGTCCCGATCCTGCACCGGACCGTCAACGGCAAACCGCTGGTCTGGCTCGACAACGGGGCCACCACCCAGAAACCCCGCCAGGTCATCGAGGCGGTGTCCGGCTTCTACGGCGCCGGCAACTCCAACATCCACCGCGGGGCGCACACCATGGCCCGCGAGGCCACCGAGGCGTACGAGGGGGGTCGGGCCGCGGTCGCCCGCTTCCTGGGCGCGGCGTCCCCGGACGAGATCGTCTTCACCCGCGGCACCACCGAGGCGATCAACCTCGTGGCCCAGAGCTGGGGTCGGGCCCACCTCGGCCCCGGCGACGACGTCCTCGTACCGGAACTGGAGCACCACTCCAACATCGTCCCCTGGCAGATGGTCGCCAAGGAGACCCGGGCCCGGGTGGTGCCCGTCCCGCTCCGGCCCGACGGGCAGATCGACCTCGACGCCTACGCCGACCGGCTCTCCCTGCGGACCCGGCTGGTCGCGCTCAGCCAGGCGTCGAACGTCCTCGGCACCGTCCCGCCGGTCAAGGAGATGACCGCGCTGGCCCACCGCTACCGGGCCAAGGTGCTGGTCGACGGAGCCCAGGCGGTGGCCCACTTCCCGGTCGACGTGGTGGACCTCGACGCCGACTTCTACGTCTTCTCCGGCCACAAGCTGTTCGCCCCCACCGGCATCGGCGCCCTGTACGCCAAGCCGGAGGTGCTGGAAGCGATGGCGCCGTGGCAGGGCGGCGGCAACATGATCGAGTCCGTCTCCTTCGACCGCACCGTCTACGCACCCGTCCCGCACCGCCTGGAGGCCGGCACCGGGCACATCGCCGGCGTGGTCGGCCTGCTCGCCGCGATCAACTGGCTGACCGGCTTCGACCGGCACGCCGTCGCCGCCTACGAGACCGACCTGCTCGCCTACGCCCAGCAGGCGCTCGCCGCGGTCCCCGGACTGGACCTGATCGGCTCCGCCGCGGACCGGATCGCGGTGCTGACCTTCACCCTGGCCGGCCACGACCCGGCCCGGATCGCCGACTGGCTCGACCGGGACGGCATCGCCATTCGCGCCGGCCACCACTGCGCCCAGCCGGCCCTCGCCCACTACGGACTGCGGAGCGCGGCCCGCGCCTCGCTCGCCCTCTACAACACCCCCGAGGAGGTGGATCAGCTGGTCGCCTCGCTGGAACGGCTCCAACGGCATCAACAGCCCGCCTGACGCCGCCGGCACGTCCGCTTCCGCCGACGTGCCGCCGCGCCCGCGGTGTGTAGGGTGAGTGACTGCGAAGGGGAGTAGCCCCGCGAACCGGTCGTCGACACACTGGAGCCGCAACCGGCTCCCGGTGGCCGGGCCCACGCAGTGACTGTGCGGGCGGGCGAGACCTTCGGCCCTTTGTCGACGACTGAGAACGCGTCGGCGGGGTCGAAGTCGTGCCGCCGCTCCCACGCCGGTCGTCGTCGAGGCCCGCCGGAGCGGAAAGGCTGACGATCAGCGTGTTGCATTTCGTTCTGCTCATCGCGTGCGCGGTGGCGATCTACCTCTCCTGCGAGTGGTTCGTCAACGCCGTGGAATGGCTGGGGGAGCGGCTCAACGTGGGCCGGATGGCGGTGGGCACCATCCTCGCCGCCTTCGGTACCGCACTGCCCGAGTCCGTGGTGACCCTGGTCGCGGTGACCACCGGCGCCACCCCCGAGGCCAAGGACATCGGCGTGGGCGCCGCGATGGGCGGCCCGTTGGCGCTGGCCACCGTCGCCTACGGCGTGACCGGCACCATGCTGCTGCTCCGGCGGCGCAAGCGGCGCGCCGCCGCCGCGACGGGTGCGCCCGCCGCGGAGCCGGACGGGACGGCCGCCGAGCCACGGCCGGAACAGGCGCTGGGCTCGGAGCGGGAGTTGCGGCGGCTGGCCAAGGACCAGAGCTGGTTCCTGCCGGTGTTCGTCGTCAAGGTTGCGCTCGGCCTGGTCGCCTTCGCCTTCAAGCCGGTGCTCGGCCTCGCGTTCTTCGCCGTGTACGCGGTCTACTTCTGGCGCGAGATCCGCGGTGACCACGAGGAGGACGCGGAGGGCGTCGAGCTGGAGCCGCTGAAGTTCCAGCCCAAGGCGGCGTCCCCGGCGACCTGGGCGGTGGTCGCCCAGACCCTGGCGACCCTCGTGGTGATCTTCTTCGCCTCGCAGCTCTTCGTCCACCAACTGGACGCCATCGGCCCGATGCTCGGACTCTCCGCCTCGGTCACCGCGCTGCTGCTCTCGCCGGTCGCCACCGAACTGCCGGAGATCATGAACGCCGTGATCTGGGTGCGCCAGGGCAAGACCAAACTGGCGCTGGCCAACATCTCCGGCGCCATGATGATCCAGGCCACCGTCCCCAGCGGCCTCGGCCTGCTCTTCACCCGCTGGCAGTTCGACACCGCCCTGCTGTGGTCCGGCCTGATCACCATGGCGGCGATCGGCTATCTCCTGCTGACCATGCGCGCGCACCGGCTCACCCCCGGCCGGCTGGCCGCGGCGGCCGGGTTCTACGTGGTGTTCGGACTGGGGCTGCTCGCGATCCTGCGGTGAGCGGTCGGCGGTCAGCGGGCCGGGGCGTGGTGGGCCAGCGCCGCGTGCGGGTCCGCCCCGCCGTCCTCCGGGGTGTGGTCGAGGTGGACGGTGGCCGCGGTCAGCCGCGGTACGCCGTGGATCAGCGCGTGCTCGGCCGCCACCGCGATCCGGTGCCCCCGGGCCAGGGTGAGCTGCGGGTCGAGGACGATGTCCGCCTCGGCCCGCAGCGCGTGGCCGATCCAGCGCATCCGCACCTGTCCCACGTCGCGGACGCCGGGTACGCCCCGCAGCGCCGCCTCGCCCGCCGCCACGAGCGCCGGGTCCACCGAGTCCATCAGCCGCCGGAACACCTCCCGTGCCGCGTCCTTGAGCACCAGCAGGATCGCGACGGTGATCAGCAGACCGACGACCGGGTCCGCGGCCCGCCAGCCCACCGCCGAACCGCCCGCGCCCAGCAGCACCGCCAGCGACGTGAAGCCGTCGGTGCGCGCGTGCAGCCCGTCCGCGACCAGCGCGGCCGAGCCGATCCGGCGGCCGGTGCGGATGCGGTAGCGGGCCACCCACTCGTTGCCGAGGAAGCCGACCAGGGCGGCGGCCGCGACCGCCCACAGGTGCGATACGTCCCGCGGGTGCAGCAGCCGGTCGACGGCCGCGTAGAGCGCGGGCACCGCGGACGCCGCGATGGTGAGCACGATGACCACCCCGGCCAGGTCCTCGGCCCGGCCGTACCCGTAGGTGTAGCGGCGGGTGGCGGCCCGCCGGCCGAGGAGGAAGGCGACGCCGAGGGGGACCGCGGTGAGCGCGTCGGCGGCGTTGTGCAGCGCGTCGCCGAGCAGCGCCACCGAACCGGACAGGGCGAAGACGGCGGCCTGGACCACGGTGGTCAGCCCGAGGACCGCGAGCGAGAGCCACAGCGTGCGCAGGCCCTCCCGGGAGCCCTCCAGCGCCGGATCGACCTTGTCCCGGGCCTCGTGGCTGTGGGGGGTGACGGTGTGCGCCAGCCGGTGCCGCAGCCGGGCGGCGCGGGAGGCGCGGGCGGGGCCGGCGGGCCGGTGCGGCTCGTGGTCGTGGCCGTGGTGGTGAGGTTGACCGTCGCCGTGGGAGTGGGGCTCGGAAACCGGCATCTGCGCGTTCACGGGCATCGCACCTTCCCGACGTCCGGGGCGCGGCTTGTGCCGGGCGCCCTCGTCCCCCCATTATGTGCGTATGAGCGCACGCATGCACCTATCAGATGCGCACGGTGTGCAGGAGCCCGGCGACGGCACGCGGCTGGCCGTCGCCGTGGAGATCCTCGGACTCCTCGCCGACCGCACCCGACTGACCCTGCTGCGGCGCCTCGGCGCCGGCGAGGCCGACGTCACCACCCTCACCGAGGCGTGCGGCGCCTCCCGCACCTCCGTCAGCCAGCACCTCGCCCGCCTCCGGCTGGCCGGACTGGTCACCACCCGCAAGGACGGCCGCCGGGCCGTCTACGCGCTGCGCCACGGCCACCTGCGCCGCCTGGTCGACGAGGCCCTCGGCGCCGCCGACCACCAGATCCGGCACCTGCCGCCGCACGACTGAGCCCGCGCCCCGGCCGGCGGGCCGGTGCACCGGGGGAGAACCCCGCTCCGCCGACCGTTCAACCCGACCCCCGTGACCAGCAGTTGAGGACGCGCCCCGCGTCGGCCCGCCCGTATCCTGACCGCGGCGGGAGCACGCACCACGGGAGGGGCCGTCATGCGGATCGGGGAACTGTCGGAACGCACCGGAACGCCGCGCCGGCTGCTGCGCTACTACGAGGAGCAGGGCCTGATCGTCGCCGCCCGCACCCCGAACGGCTACCGCGACTACGACGACCGCTTCGTGGACCGGGTGCTCCAGATCAGGGGCCTGCTCGACGCCGGCCTGCCGACCCGCATCATCAAGCAGATCCTGCCCTGCCTGGACAAGCCCCGGACCATCTACTTCCCCGACGCCACCCCGGAGATGATCTCCACCCTGGAGCACGAACGCGACCGGATGACCGACCGCATCGCCTGCCTGATCCGCAACCGCGACGCCATCGGCGCGTACCTCGACGCGGTCCTCTCCTACGACGGCGGCCCCGGGGCCGGTTCGGGGGCGCCGGGCACCGACCGGGAGCGCGCCGGCCACGAGGAGCCCGCCGGGCGCTGAGGCCCGTGCCGGGTCGGGTGCGGCACCGCGCCCGGCGCCGTCACCCCCAGGTCGCGGAGTCCGGATCGACGCCGTGCGCCCGGGCGTTGGCGAAGATCACGTCGCGCAGCCACCGGGTGAGGTCCGGCGCCAGGGCGTCGAAGTACTCCGCGTAGCCGGGGTCGTCGACGAACATCCGCCCGATGCAGGCGTGCATCGCGTGGGTGGTGTCGAAGTACCGCGAGAGCAGGGCGCGGTGCCGCTCGGCGAGGGCGTTCGCCGCGTCGGAGCCCGGGGTCACGCCGGCGCGCAGCGCAGCCGCGAGGTCGGCGTTGAGCGCCTCGGTCGAGGCCGCGACCTCCTGCCAGTCCTCCGGCGTCATCCGCGCGGCCCGTTCCGCGTACTGGCCCCACTGCGCGGTGTCGCCCCAGCGCTGCTCGGCCTCGTCCACCCAGGTCGGCTGCCAGTCGGCGCCGAAGATCTCGACCTGCTCCTCCGGGGTCAGCCGCATGCCGGTCTTCGACGCCTCCAGCATCTGGTCGACCGCGCCGACCATCTTCTCCAGGCGGGCGATGCGCGCCACGAGCTGGGACCGCTGCCGGCGCAGGTGCGCGCGTGCATCGGTTTCCGGGTCGTCGAGGAGGCGGCCGATCTGGGCCAGCGGGAACCCGAGCTCCTTGTAGACCAGGATCCGGTGGATCCGGGCGACGTCGTCACCGGAGTACACCCGGTACCCGGCCCAGGTGCGGCCGCTCGGGCGGGCCAGACCGATCGCGTCCCAGTGGTGCAGCGTCTTCACGCTGACCCCGACGAGCGCGGCCGTGCGTCCGACGGTGAGCCCGTCGGGACCGGTCCGGTCGGCGCCCTCCCAGATGATGGTCGGTTCCTCCTCGGGGGAATCAGGGGAACCACCGGGGGATTCACTCGTCATCGCTCCAGTGTTGCGCACCGGGCGCCACGGCGCGCAGCACCGCCGGGTCGGCGTCGTCCCACCGGAGAGGCACCTCCCGGTGGGAAAAACCCTTGGCGTCCTCGTGCGGGCCCGTTCTAGGGTGGGCGCGTTCGGATGACGGCCCAGGGCCGCCGTCGCTCAGCCGTCGAGGATTCGGGAGGTGGGTACTGATGACTGTCGCCACGAAGGGCGTTGCCCGCATGCAGAAGATCATCATTCCCCTTTCCGTGGTCTCCGGCTGACTCGACCTTCCGTTTCCCGCGCGTTGCGCGCACGGCCGGGACCGCTCCTTCTCGAAGGGCCTTCCCGTTGTTCGACCTCGACTTCCCCGCTGCCCGTCCGCTGACCGCCTATGGCTGGGACGAAGGCTTCGCGGAGAGTTTCCTCCCCCATGCCGGGCAGGGTTTCGTGCCCGGCCGCGTGGTCCGCGTCGACCGCGGCCGCGTGGACGCCGTCGTGCCGGACGGCACCGGCGTCCGCACCGTCCTGTTGGACACCGCCCTGGTGGCGACCGGCGATCCGACGCGGGTGCCGTGCACCGGCGACTGGGCCGTCGTCGACCTCCACAACGGTCGCGTCGGCGACCATCTCGACGGCGTGCTGCGGGCGTTGCTGCCCCGCCGCACGGCGATCCTGCGTTCGGCCTCGACCAAGCGTTCCGAGGGGCAGGTCCTCGCCGCGAACGTCGAGCACGCCGTCGTCGCGGTCTCCCTGGCCGAGGCGCTGGACCTCGACCGCGTCGAGCGGTTCGTCTCCCTGGTGTGGGAGAGCGGGGCGCAGCCCCTGGTGGCGCTCACCAAGGCGGACCTGGTGGCGGACCCGGCCGCGCTGGGCCACCTCATCGAGGACGCCTCCGGCGCCGCCCCCGGTGTGCGGGTGCTGGCGGTCAGCGCGGCGACCGGCGCCGGCGTCGAGGAGCTGACCGCCGCGCTCGCCGGGGCCACCGCCGTCCTCCTGGGCCGGTCCGGCGCCGGCAAGTCCACCCTGGCCAACGCGCTCCACGGAGCGGACGTGCAGGACGTGCGGGCGGTCCGCGACCAGGACGGCAAGGGGCGGCACACCACCACGACCCGTGACCTGCTGGTGCTGCCCGGCGGTGGCGTCCTCATCGACACGCCGGGGCTGCGCGGCGTCGGCATGTGGGACGCGGCGGACGGGCTGGCCCGGACGTTCTCCGACGTGGAGGAACTGGCCCGGCAGTGCCGGTTCCACGACTGCGCCCACGAGGCGGAGCCGGACTGCGCGGTCCAAGACGCCGTGGAAAACGGCGAGTTGGCGACCCGTCGGCTGGAGAGCTACCGCAAGCTCCAGCGGGAGAACCAGCGGATCGTGGCCAAGACCGACGTCCGCCTGCGCGCCGAGATCCGACGCGACTGGAAGCGCAAGCAGGCACTGGGCCGCCACATGATGGAACGGAAGCGAGGATCGGGCCTGGGCTAGGGGCGCGGCGGGACGGGGCGGGGCGGGCGCACCGGGGCGCGTTAGGGCCGTCCGCCTCGTCCCGGCCCGCCGCGCC
>LIQL01000400.1 GCA_001418405.1 Streptomyces diastatochromogenes
GTCGACCTCGCCGTCCGCACCGGCGAAATCGTCGGCCTCATCGGCCCCAACGGCGCCGGAAAAACCACCTTCTTCAACTGCCTCACCGGGCTCTACACCCCCACCGACGGCACCGTCAGCTACCGAGGCACCCGCCTCTCCCGCAAACCCCACCTCGTCACCGAAGCCGGCATCGCCCGCACCTTCCAGAACATCCGCCTCTTCGCCAACATGACCGTCCTGGAAAACGTCCTCGTAGGACGCCACACCCGCACCCGGGAAGGACTCTGGTCCGCACTCCTGCGCACCCCCGCCTTCACCCGCGCCGAACACCACAGCACCCAACGCGCCATGGAACTCCTCGACTTCACCGGGCTCGCCGCCAAACGCGACCACCTGGCCCGCAACCTCCCCTACGGCGAACAGCGCAAGCTCGAAATCGCCCGCGCCCTCGCCAGCGAACCCGGACTCCTCCTCCTCGACGAACCCACCGCCGGCATGAACCCCCAGGAGACCCGCGCCACCCAGGAACTCGTCCACGCCATCCGCGACCGCGGCACCGCCGTCCTCGTCATCGAACACGACATGCGGTTCATCTTCGGCCTCTGCGACCGGGTCGCCGTCCTCGTCCAAGGCCGCAAACTCACCGAAGGCACCCCCCGCACCGTCCAGGCCGACACCCGCGTCATCGCCGCCTACCTGGGCACCACGGACACCCCACCCACCAACACCACCCCCGACACCACCGGAGACGCCACCGGAGACGCCCCATGACCCCGCTGCTCGAAGTCGAGGACCTGCACGTCGCCTACGGCAAGATCGAAGCCGTCAAGGGCATCTCCTTCACCGTCCGCGCCGGCCAGGTCGTCACCCTCATCGGCACCAACGGAGCCGGCAAGACCACCACCCTGCGCACCCTCTCCGGCCTGCTCACCCCGCGCACCGGAAAGATCACCTTCGACGGACGCCCACTCGACGACGTCCCCGCCCACAAGATCGTCCAACGCGGCCTCGCCCACTCCCCCGAAGGCCGCCGCCTCTTCCCCCGCCTCACCATCGCCGAGAACCTCCAACTCGGCGCCTTCCTGCGCACCGACACCGCCGGCATCGCCACCGACGTGCAACGCGTCTACGACCTCTTCCCCGTCCTCGGCGAACGCCGCCGCCAACCCTCCGGCACCCTCTCCGGCGGCGAACAACAGATGCTCGCCATGGGCCGCGCCCTGATGTCCCGCCCCAAGCTCCTCATGCTCGACGAGCCCTCCATGGGCCTCTCACCGATCATGATGCGCACCATCACGGACACCATCCGCGCGCTCCGCGACCAGGGCACCACCATCCTCCTCGTCGAACAGAACGCCCACGCCGCGCTCTCCCTCGCCGACGAGGCCCACGTCATGGAAACCGGCCGCATCGCCCTCTCCGGAACCGGCGCCCGCCTCCTGGGCGACGCCTCCGTCCGCAAGACCTACCTCGGCGAGGACTGAACGCCGCCGGCCCACACCCGCGACCACCCCGCACACGCGAAATCGCCGGCGGCGTCCCTGAGGACACCGCCGGCGACCGACGAACCGAACCGGGCCTACTCGCCCTTGTCCTGCTCCTTCGGCTGCTCCTTGGACTGCTGGCGCTCCGCCGCGTCCTGGATGACCGCCTCGGCCACCTGGTGCATCGACAGCCGGCGGTCCATCGACGTCTTCTGGATCCACCGGAACGCGGCCGGCTCCGTCAGCCCGTACTGGGTCTGGAGGATGCTCTTCGCCCGGTCCACCAGCTTCCGCGTCTCCAGCCGCTGGGTGAGGTCGACGACCTCCTTCTCCAGCGCCCGCAGCTCGGTGAACCGCGACACCGCCATCTCGATGGCCGGCACGACATCGCTCTTGCTGAACGGCTTGACCAGGTACGCCATGGCCCCCGCGTCCCGGGCCCGCTCCACCAGCTCGCGCTGCGAGAAGGCGGTCAGCATCAGGACCGGCGCGATGCTCTCCTCGGCGATCTTCTCGGCCGCCGAGATGCCGTCCAGGACCGGCATCTTCACGTCCAGGATCACCAGATCGGGGCGGTGCTCCCGGGCCAGTTCCACGGCCGTCTGACCGTCTCCGGCCTCACCGACGACGGAGTAGCCCTCTTCCTCCAGCATCTCCTTGAGGTCGAGGCGGATCAGCGCCTCGTCCTCGGCGATCACGACGCGCGTGGTCAGCGGCGGGACGTGCGACTGGTCGTCATCGGCGACGGGCTGCTGGGGCTCGGCGGCGCTCAAGGGGACTCCTCGTTCCAGGCAGGTGGTGCCATTGCAGCCTACCTAGAGGCGGCCGTCGTCACTCACACGGTATGGTGTCTCGTGCCGCCGGCCGGGTTGGTGGAATGGCATACACGGATGTCTCAAACACATCTGCCCGAAAGGGCTTGCGGGTTCGAATCCCGCACCCGGCACTCACAGATCAAGCGGAATTTCACCTTCTCGTGAAGTTCTCCCTGAATCATTTCTTCCGCACGCCCCGTCACGCACAGTGACGGTATGCGATTTCACGACACACACGTACGTCAGCAGGCAGTCGCCAGGCTCCGCGCGGGGGCGAGCAACGCAGACGTCGCCCGCGCTCTGGACGTCCCTCTCGGCACCATCGGCTACTGGCGACACATGGATCGCGCCAAACGCGGCGAGTGCCCAGGGCGCCATGACCCGCCGTGCCCTCGCTGTGACGGCCGCGAGGTCGACGAAGCGGCCTACTCCTACCTCCTGGCGCTCTACCTCGGCGACGGCCACATCATCCGTTACTCGGGGCACCGCGTGCCGAGCCTCATGATCACGTGCGACGACAACTGGCCCGGCCTCATGGACGACTGCGAGACCGCCATGCGGACGGTCTTCCCGGACAACTCGGTGTGCCGGGTGCGCAAGCAGGGCTGCCACAACGTGAAGGTCTACTCCAAGCACTTACCGTGCATGTTTCCTCAGCACGGCCCCGGCAAGAAGCACGAGCGGCCGATCGCCCTCGAAGGGTGGCAGCAGGGAATCGTTCACGACCATCCCTGGGAGTTCATCCGAGGGCTCGTCCACTCTGACGGATGCCGCATCACCAACTGGACGACGCGGACGGTCGGCGGCGAGCGCAAACGCTACGAGTACCCGAGGTACTTCTTCACCAATACGTCCACCGACATATTGCGGCTCTACACCGACGCCCTGGACAGGACCGGAGTCGCCTGGAAGCACACCCGTCAGTCCCGCGCGGCGAAGACCGTCTCCGTCGCCAAGCGCGACTCCGTGGCCCTCATGGACCAACACATCGGGCCGAAGTACTGACAGGGACGGCAGTCAGGTACCTCGGCCCAGCTCTTCGTGGTGCGGTGGTGCGGGGTGTGCGGCGGGACGGTTACCGCGGCGGGTGGATGTCGTCCTCGCCGATGTGGTGGACGCGGACGAGGTTGGTGGAGCCCGGGACGCCGGGCGGGGAGCCGGCGGTGATGATGACGACGTCGCCCTTCTTGCAGCGCCCGATCTTCAGCAGCTGCTCGTCGACCTGGGCGACCATCTCGTCGGTGGAGTTGACGGTGGGCCCGAGGAAGGTCTCCACGCCCCAGGTGAGGTTGAGCTGGGAGCGGGTGGCGGGGTCGGGGGTGAAGGCGAGGAGGGGGATGGGCGAGCGGTAGCGGGAGAGGCGGCGGACGGTGTCGCCGGACTGGGTGAAGGCGACGAGGAACTTCGCGCCGAGGAAGTCGCCCATCTCGGCGGCGGCGCGGGCGACGGCGCCGCCCTGGGTACGCGGCTTGCTGCGTTCGGTCAGCGGCGGGAGCCCCTTGGCGAGGATGTCCTCCTCGGCGGCCTCGACGATGCGGCTCATGGTGCGGACCGTCTCGGTGGGGTACTTGCCGACGCTGGTCTCGCCGGAGAGCATCACGGCGTCGGTGCCGTCGATGATCGCGTTGGCAACGTCGCTCGCTTCGGCCCTCGTGGGGCGGGAGTTGTCGATCATCGAGTCGAGCATCTGGGTGGCGACGATGACCGGCTTGGCGTTGCGTCGGGCGAGTTTGACGGCGCGCTTCTGGACGATCGGGACCGTTTCCAGGGGCATTTCGACGCCGAGGTCGCCGCGGGCGACCATGATGCCGTCGAAGGCGGCGACGATGTCGTCGATGTTCTCGACGGCCTGGGGCTTCTCGACCTTCGCGATGACGGGGAGGAAGCGGTTCTCCTCGCGCATGATGCGGTGGACGTCCTGGATGTCGCGGCCGCTGCGGACGAAGGAGAGGGCGATGACGTCGGCGCCGTAGCGCAGGGCCCAGCGGAGGTCGTCCTGGTCCTTCTCCGAGAGGGCGGGGACGGAGACGGCCACGCCGGGGAGGTTGAGCCCCTTGTGGTCGGAGACCATGCCGCCTTCGATGACCTTGGTGTGGACGCGGGGTCCTTCGACGGCGGTCACTTCGAGGGTGACCTTGCCGTCGTCGACGAGGATCCGCTCGCCGGGGGTGACGTCGCCGGCGAGGCCGGGGTAGGTGGTGCCGCAGGTGTGCCGGTCGCCCTCGATGCCGTCCTCGACGGTGATGGTGAAGACGTCGTCGCGTTCAAGGAGTACGGGACCTTCGCGGAATCGGCCCAGGCGGATCTTCGGGCCTTGAAGGTCGGCGAGGATTCCGACGCTGCGGTGGGATTCTTCGGATGCTTTGCGGACCCGGTCGAACCGCGCTTCGTGGTCGGCGTAGGTGCCGTGGCTGAGGTTGAAGCGGGCGATGTCCATTCCGGCGTCGACGAGGGCTTTGATCTGCTCGTACGAGTCGGTGGCGGGTCCTAGTGTGCAGACGATCTTTGCTCGGCGCATGTTTCGACCCTATGACTTACCCGACGGTAGGGAACTGTGGGGACATGACTGCTCAACGACCGCTTGGTGAAAGGCTGTTGACAAGTAATGGAATGGGCGCTCAGCCGCTCCGATGAGCAGAATTACGGCGTCGCGCGGAGCGGTCTCACAGTGCGGGACGGGTCATGGTGAAGCGTGCGTTGACGCTGGCGTAGACGGTCTGGCGCTGGGGTTCGAGGTCGAGGACGGGGGTGGCGTCGTGGCCGGCGCTGCGGGCGCCGCCGGGGGCCGCGAAGCCGTAGCTCTGTTGCTGAGGGTGGCCTTCGGCGCCGAGGTCGGCGATTTCTAGAACGGCGTCGAGGTGGGCGCCGAGGGCTTCGGCGTATTCGCGGGCGCGTTGGACGGCTTCGTGGACGGCCTGGGTGCGGGCGCTGCGGTGGGCGGGCGAGTCGGGGCGGAGGGCCCACCAGGGGCCGTCGACGCGGGTGAGTTCGAGGTCGGCGAGGCGGGTGGCGAGTTCGCCGAGGGCGGTG
>LIQL01000401.1 GCA_001418405.1 Streptomyces diastatochromogenes
CGGCACCGTCCTGATCACCGGCGGCACCGGCGGCCTGGCCGGCCTGCTCGCCCGCCACCTGGTCACCGAGCACGGCGCCCGCCACCTGCTGCTCGCCGGCCGCCGCGGGCCCGACGCACCCGGCGCCGCCGCACTCCACGCCGAACTCACCGCGCTCGGCGCCGACGTCACCCTCGCCGCCTGCGACGTCGCCGACCGCCCCGCCCTCGCCGCGCTGCTGGCCACCGTCCCCGACGAGCACCCGCTCACCGCCGTCGTGCACACCGCCGGCGTCCTCGACGACGGCATCCTCACCTCCCTCACGCCCGACCGCCTCAGCACCGTCCTCCGGCCCAAGGTCGACGCCGCCTGGCACCTGCACGACCTCACCCGCGACCACGACCTGACCGCGTTCGTGCTGTACTCCTCCACCGCCGGCGTCATGGGCGGCCCGGGCCAGGCCAACTACGCCGCCGGAAACGCCTTCCTCGACGCGCTCGCCGCCCACCGCCGCGCGCACGGCCTGCCCGCCACCTCGCTCGCCTGGGGCGCCTGGGAGCAGGACGCCGGCATGACCGGCCGCCTGAGCGACCAGAACCTGCACCGGGTCAGCGACGCCGGCGGCCAGCCGCTGCTCTCCGCGGCCCGCGGCCTCGCCCTGTACGACGCCGCCACCGCCGCCGACGAACCGCTGATCGTCCCCCTCGGCCCGACCGGCGGCACACCGCCCACCGCGGCCGCCGTCCCCGCGGTGCTGCGCGGCCTGGTCCGCACCGCCGGCCGCCGCGCCCGGGCCGGCTCCGCCGGCGTGCTCCGTGCCGGCCTGGCCGAACGCCTGGCCACCCTCCCGGAGGACGCACGCAGCCCCTTCCTCGTGGAACTGGTGCGCGCCGAAGCCGCCACCGTCCTCGGCCACGGCTCCGCCGACGCGGTCGACGCCCGCCGGGAGTTCCGGCAACTCGGCTTCGACTCGCTGACCGCCATCGAACTGCGCAACCGCCTCGGCAAGGCCACCGGCCTCACCCTGCCCGCCACGCTGATCTTCGACTACCCGACCCCCGAACGGCTCGTCGACCACCTCCACGACGCACTCCTCGGCGCGGACGCCCCGACGCCCGTCGCCGCCACCGCACCGGCCGTCGCGACGGACCGCGACCCGATCGTCATCGTCGGCATGAGCTGCCGCTTCCCCGGCGGCGTCGGCTCGCCGGAAGACCTGTGGGACCTGGTGGCGGCCGGCACCGACGCGATCACCGGCTTCCCCGCCGACCGCGAGTGGGACCGCCACCCGCCGCTCGGCGGGGCCCTGGGCGCACTGGCCGGCCAGGGCGGCTTCCTCCGCGACGTCGCCGACTTCGACGCCGCGTTCTTCGGCATCTCGCCGCGCGAGGCCCTCGCCATGGACCCCCAACAACGCATCCTCCTGGAGGTCGCCTGGGAGGCCGCCGAACGCGCCGGCATCGACCCGCAGACCCTGCGCGGCAGCCACACCGGCGTCTTCATGGGCGTCAGCGGCCAGGACTACGCCGGCCTCGTCATGCGCTCCCGCGACGACATCGCCGGCCACGCCACCACCGGCCTCGCCGTCAGCGTCGTCTCCGGCCGCCTCGCCTACGCCCTCGGCCTGGAGGGACCGGCGCTCTCCGTGGACACCGCCTGCTCCTCCTCCCTGGTGTCCCTGCACCTGGCGGCCCAGGCGTTGCGCGCCGGCGAGTGCACCATGGCGCTGGCCGGCGGCGTCACCGTGATGACCACGGCGGCCAACTTCACCGGCTTCTCCCGGATGGGCGGCCTCGCCCAGGACGGCCGCTGCAAGGCGTTCTCCGACTCCGCCGACGGCACCGGCTGGTCCGAAGGCGCCGCGGTCCTCGTCCTGGAACGCCTCTCCGACGCCCGGCGCGCCGGCCACCGCGTCCTCGCCGTGGTCCGCGGCTCGGCCGTCAACCAGGACGGTGCCTCCAACGGCCTGACCGCGCCCAACGGCCCGGCCCAACAGCGGGTGATCCGCCAGGCCCTCGCCAACGCCGGCCTGTCCCCGTCCGACGTGGACGCCGTCGAGGCACACGGCACCGGCACCCCGCTCGGCGACCCCATCGAGGCCCAGGCGCTGATCGCCACCTACGGCACCGACCGCGACCCCGAACTGCCCCTGCTCCTCGGGTCGGTGAAGTCCAACATCGGCCACACCCAGTCCGCCGCCGGCGCGGCCGGCCTGGTCAAGATGGTCATGGCCATGCGGCACGGCACCCTGCCGCGGACCCTGCACGTCACCGAACCGTCCTCGCACGTGGACTGGTCGGACGGCACGGTACGGCTGCTCACCGAAGCGACCCCGTGGCCGCGGACCGACCGGCCCCGCCGGGCCGGGGTCTCCTCGTTCGGCATCAGCGGCACCAACGCCCACGTCGTCCTGGAACAGCCACCGGCCGAGCCCGCCCCGGAGGACCGTGCTGCGCCGCCCGTGGTGGCCTGGCCCGTCTCCGCGCGGACCCCCGCCGCCCTCGCCGCCCAGGTGGACCGGCTGCGCGCCGCCGCCACCACCCTCGCGCCCCTGGACGCCGCGCACAGTCTGGCCGGCGGTCGCACCCTCTTCGAGCACCGCGCCGTCCTGCTCGCCCCCGGCGACGGAGCGACGAGCGACGTCGCCGACCTGATCGAGGTCGCCCGGGGCACCGCGATCCCGCACCGCACCGCGTTGTTGTTCTCGGGCCAGGGGGCCCAGCGGCTGGGGATGGGGCGGGAACTGCACGCCGCGTTCCCGGCGTTCGCGGCGGCCTTCGACGAGGTCGTCGCTTTGTTGGACGCGGAGTTGGCCGCCGGTCCGGGCGCGGGCGGGTCACTGCGTGCGGTGATGTGGGGGGATGACGCCGGGTTGTTGGACCGGACGCTCTTCACCCAGCCGGCGTTGTTCGCGGTGGAGGTGGCGCTGTTCGGGCTGGTGTCGTCCTGGGGGATCAGGCCGGAGTACGTCGCGGGGCATTCGGTGGGGGAGATCGCGGCCGCGCAGGCGGCCGGCGTGTTGTCGTTGGCGGACGCCTGTCGGTTGGTGGTGGCGCGGGCCCGGCTGATGGACGCGTTGCCGGCGGGCGGCGCGATGGTGGCGGTGGCGGCCGCCGAGCAGGACGTGGTGCCGCTGTTGGCCGAGGACGTGGCGATCGCCGCGGTCAACGGGCCGGAGTCGGTGGTGGTCTCCGGGGCCCAGGCGGCCGTTGCGGGGGTGGTCGACCGACTGGTGGAGCGCGGTCACCGGACCCGTCGCCTGTCGGTCAGCCATGCGTTCCACTCGCCGCTGATGGACCCGATGTCGGATGCCTTCCGGTCGGTGGTGGAGCGTCTCGCCTTCGCGGAGCCGCGGATTCCGGTGGTGTCCACCGTGACCGGTGCGGTGGCCGCGGCGGGGGAGTTGTCCCAGGCCGAGTACTGGGTGCGGCACGTCCGGGCGGGCGTGCGGTTCCACGACGGCGTGCGGACCCTCGTCGAACGGGGGGTGACCGCGTTCTTGGAGGTCGGCCCGGACGGGGTGCTGTCCGCGTTGGCCGCGGCCGCGTCGCCTGCCGCGGACGCCGTGGTGGTGCCCGCCCTGCGCAAGGACCGGGACGAGCCGACCGCCCTGCTCACCGGCCTCGCCCGGCTGCACGTGGCCGGCGTCGACGTCGACTGGGGCGCCGCGCTGGCCGGCACCGGGGCGCACGGCACCGACCTGCCGACCTACCCGTTCCAGCGCGAGCGGTTCTGGCCGGAGCTGGCCGCCGAGCACGGCACCGCCAACGCCGCGGACGCGCAGTTCTGGGCGGCGGTGGAACGCGCGGACGTGCACGAGCTGGCCGCCCGCCTGGCCGTCGACGACGCCCAGCTCGGCGCCGTCCTGCCCGCGCTGTCCGCCTGGCGCACCCGGCACCGCGCCGACGCCGCCGCCAACGCCCTGCGCTACCGGGAGAGTTGGGAGCCGCTGTCCCTCGACACCACGCGGCACCCCGGCAGCGCCCTGGTGCTGGTGCCCGCCGCCCTCACCGACGACCCGTGGAGCACCGCGGTCGTCGCCGCCCTCGGCCCGGACACCCACCGGGTGGACGTGCCGACCGACGGCACCGACCGGGCCGCGCTCGGCGCCCTCCTCACCGCGGCGGCGCACGACACCGCCCCGACCGCGGTGGTCTCCCTCCTCGCGCTCGACGAGACCGCCGGCGACGACGCGCTGCCGGCCGGCACGACCGCCACCGCCGCCCTGGTGCAGGCCGTCGCCGACACCGCCTGCCCGGCCCCGCTGTGGGTCGTCACCCGCGGTGCCGTCGCCGCCCTCCCGGACGACCGGCCGACCGCCCCCGCCCAGGCCGCCGTCTGGGGCCTCGGCCGGGTCGCTGCCCTCGAACTCCCGCAGCACTGGGGCGGGTTGCTCGACCTGCCCGCGGAACTCGACGAGCACACCGCACAACGCCTGCCCGCCGTCTTCGCCGGCGCCGGCGA
>LIQL01000402.1 GCA_001418405.1 Streptomyces diastatochromogenes
GCTCAGTCGGCCAGGCCGGCCTCGCGGAACGCGTCCAGGTCCGGCCGGATGGTGGCGGTGGGCCCGGCGGCGACGGCGTCGAGGGTCTTCAGGCCGTCACCGGTGTTCAGCACGACGGTGGTCAGCGACGGGTCCAGGAGGCCGTTCTCGATCAGCTTCCTGGTCACGCCGACGGTCACGCCGCCCGCGGTCTCCGCGAAGATCCCTTCGGTCCGGGCCAGCAGCTTGATCGCGTCCACGATCTGCGGGTCGGTGACGTCCTCGACGGCCCCGCCGGTGCGGCGCGCGATGTCGAGCACGTACGGGCCGTCGGCGGGGTTGCCGATCGCCAGCGACTTGGCGATGGTGTTCGGCTTCTGCGGCTTGACGACCTCGTGGCCGGCCTTGAAGGCCGCGGAGACCGGCGAGCAGCCCTCGGCCTGGGCACCGAAGATCTTGTACGGCTTGTCCTCGACCAGACCGAGGGCGATCAGCTCCTTCAGCCCCTTGTCGATCTTGGTGAGCTGGGAGCCGGACGCGATCGGGATGACCAACTGGTCCGGGAGCTGCCAGCCGAGCTGCTCACAGATCTCGTAGGCCAGCGTCTTGGAGCCCTCGCCGTAGTAGGGGCGCAGGTTGACGTTGACGAAGCCCCAGCCCTCGCCCAGCGGGTCGCCGATGAGCTCGGAGCAGAAGCGGTTCACGTCGTCGTAGTTGCCCTCGATGGCGACCAGGTCGCCGCCGTAGACCGCGGCCATCACGACCTTGCCGGGCTCCAGGTCGTGCGGGATGAAGACGCAGGACTTGAAGCCGGCGCGGCGCGCCGCGGCGCCGACCGCACCGGCCAGGTTGCCGGTGGAGGAGCAGGACAGGGTGGTGAAGCCGAAGGCGCGGGCGGCCTCGACGGCGATCGCGACGACCCGGTCCTTGAAGGAGTGGGTGGGGTTGCCGGAGTCGTCCTTGACGTACAGGGCGCCGGTGACGCCGAGCTCGGCGGCAAGTCGGTCGGCCTTGACGAGCTTGGTGAAGCCGGGGTTGAGGTTGGGCTTGTCGGCCACGTCGGCGGGGACGGGCAGCAGCGGGGCGTAGCGCCAGATGTTGGCGGGACCGGCCTCGATCCGCTTCTTCAGCTCTTCGGGGTCGCTGGCGGGCAGCTCGTAGGCGACTTCCAGGGGGCCGAAACACTCCTGGCACGCGAAGATCGGGCCGAGCGGGAAGCGCTGTCCGCACTCGCGACAGGAGAGTGCGACGGCGGGACCGAGAGCGACGGAGGGAGCGGATTCGGTGACTTGCACAGCCATGGAGGCGAGGCCCTTTCTCCTCATCTTCCTCACGACGCATCTCGCCGTGAGACGGATTTGGCACCTTCCCTAGCCGGGAGCCTCGCGCGCGCACCGTGTGGTCGTGCGGCGGAGACCGGCTGGAGGGTTGCCGGGGCTTCAACGGGCCGTATCCCTCTGCCCCTCTGGATGAGCGGTATGGCGCTGGGATGGAACCCAGGCGTTTGTGGCGCGGCGACCCCGACATGCGACGGTCATCCGCGTTGTTCAAGACTGTAACCGAAGGCACTCACCGTTGAGATAGTCGTCCGGTCCGCGAGATGGATCACATAACGGGTTCCCGTTCGGGGCCACCGAGGAGAGTCGTAGACGTGCTGGAAGAAGTGGAGCGCTGGCTGGCGGCTCGCTCCTGGTCCGCCGCGGACCGCCCGCTGGAGCGTTTGGTGGAGGCCAAGCGGCAGACGGGTCGGACGGTCAGTGTGGTGCTGCCCGCGCTCGACGAGGAGGCGACGGTCGGCGCGATCGTGGCGGCGATCCGTGCCGACCTGATGACCGGGGAGGTGCCGCTGGTCGACGAGCTGGTGGTGCTGGACTCGGGCTCCACCGACCGCACCGCCGAGGTCGCCGCGGCGGCCGGTGCGCGGGTCGTGCACCGGGATGCCGTGCTGCCGCGGATCCCGGCGCTGCCCGGCAAGGGCGAGGTGCTGTGGCGTTCGCTGTTGGTGACCAGTGGCGACATCGTCTGTTTCGTCGACGCCGACCTGCGGGAGTTCTCGTCCACCTTCGTCTCGGGGATCGTCGGGCCGCTGCTGACCGATCCGGAGGTCGAATTCGTCAAGGCGATGTACGACCGGCCGCTGGAGACGGGTGCGGGCCGCGCCGCGGCGGGGGCCGGCGGCGAGCAGGGCGGTCGGGTCACCGAGCTGGTCGCCCGGCCGCTGCTGAACCTCCACTGGCCGCAGCTGGCCGGGTTCGTGCAGCCGCTGGGCGGGGAGTACGCGGCCCGTCGCTCGCTGCTGGAGCGGCTGCCGTTCCCGGTCGGTTACGGGGTGGAGCTGGGGCTGCTGGTGGACGCGCTGCACACGGTGGGGCTGGATGCGCTGGCCCAGGTGGACGTGGGGGTGCGCAAGCACCGGCATCAGGACGGCCAGGCGCTCGGCCGGATGGCCGCCGCCATCTACCGCACCGCCCAACTCCGTTTGGCGCGGGGGCATTTGGTGCGGCCCCGGCTGACCCAGTTCGAGCGCGGGGAGGACGGCTTCGTGCCGCGGACGACGGCGGTGGACACCGAGGAGCGGCCGCCGATGGCCGGAATACCGGAGTACGCGGAACGGCGGGCGGCCTGAGGGGCGATCGTACGTTTGCGCGGATCGGTGACGGGTTAATGTCGCGACATGGTCTCCGAGACGGTCACCGAGCGCAGTGCGGTCCAGTCAGGTGCCGAGGTCCTCGTCGCGTCGAACCGCGGGCCCGTGTCGTACGCCCTGCAAGAGGGCGGTGAGCTGAGCGCCAAGCGGGGCGGCGGGGGGCTGGTGTCGGGGCTCTCGGCCATCGGGCCCGAGGCGGGTGCGGTGTGGGTGTGCGCGGCGCTCGGGGACGGCGACCGGGAGGCGGTGCGGCGGTCCGGGGGGCTGCTGGACACCGCGGACACCGGCGGGCAGCGCGTGCGGATGTTGGACATCCCGGCGGAGGTGCACGCCGCGGCCTACAACGGCGTCGCCAACTCGGTGCTGTGGTTCGTCCACCACATGCTCTACCAGACGCCGGTGGAGCCGGTCTTCGACGCGGACTTCCGGGAGCAGTGGGCGGCGTACGAGGCGTACAACGCGGCGTTCGCCGGGGCGCTGGCGGAGGCGGCGGGCCCGGGTGCGGCGGTGCTGGTGCAGGACTACCACCTGGCGCTGGTGCCGGGGATGCTGCGCGAGGTGCGGCCGGACGTGCGGATCGCGCACTTCTCGCACACGCCGTGGGCGCCGCCGGAGTACTTCGCGCTGCTGCCCGACGACGTTCAGCGGCAGCTGCTGTTGGGGATCCTCGGCGCCGATCGGGCGAACTTCCTGACCGAGCGGTGGGCGCGGGCGTTCGCGGCGTGCTGCGAGCGGGCGCTGGGGCCGGACTGCACGGCGCACTGGCCGCGGCACGAGCCGCCGAGCGTCGTCGCGGGCCCGACGGCGCACCGGACCCGGATCGGGGTGCACGGGCTGGGGGCGGACGCGGAGTTCCTGCGGGAGCGGTCGCGGCGGCCCGACGTCGAGGAGCGGATGGCGGGGCTGCGCGAGCAGATCGGCGGCGCCGGGCGGAAGACCGTCGTGCGGGTGGACCGCACGGAGCTGTCGAAGAACATCGTGCGCGGGCTGTTGGCCTTCCGGCGGCTGCTGGCCGACCGGCCGGAGTGGCGCGAGCGGGTGGTGCACCTGGCGTTCGCCTATCCGTCGCGGCAGGACCTGGCCGTCTACCGCGACTACACCGCGCGGGTCGGTGCGCTCGCCGAGGAGATCAACGCGGAGTACGGCACGGCCACCTGGCAGCCGGTGGTGCTGCACGTCAAGGACGATTTCGCGCGGTCGTTGGCGGCGTACCGGCTGGCCGACGTGGCGCTGGTCAATCCGATCCGGGACGGGATGAACCTGGTCGCCAAGGAGGTGCCGGTGGTATCCGACGCCGGGTGCGCGCTGGTGCTGTCCCGGGAGGCCGGGGCGTGGGTGGAGCTGGGGGCGGACGCGCTGACGGTCAACCCCTACGACGTGGGGCAGACCGCCGAGGCGCTGCACGCCGCGCTGACCATGCCGGTCGAGGAGCGGGCCGCGCGCACCGCCCGGCTGGCGGCGGCGGCGACGGCGCTGCCGCCCGCGCGGTGGTTCCTGGAGCAGTTGCGGGCCCTGGAGGAGTGACCGGCCCGGTGCGGGTGCCCCGCCGGTAGATCGTTAGCGGGCGGGGCTAGCGTGGTGGGCCGTGACAGTGACTACGCATGCGCCGACGGCGGTGGCGTCCGGTCTGCCGGAGCTGACCGCCGGGCGGCTGCTCGACAGCTGGCGGCTCGACCCTTACGCGCTGGTGCTGATTCTGGTCCTGGGCGGGCTGTACGCCTGGGGCGTGGTGCGGTTGGCGCGGCGCGGGCAGCGGTGGCCGGTGGCCCGGTCGGTGGCGTTCGCGGGCCTGGGGCTGGCCGCGGTCGCGGTGGCGACCATGTCGGGGCTGGCGGTCTACGACCACGAGCTGTTCTGGCCGGCCGCGGTGCAGAACATCGTGTTGGACCTGATCGCGCCGCTGGGGCTGGCGCTGGGCGACCCGTTGTCGTTGGCGCTGAAGGTGCTGCCGCCCGAGCGGCGGACGGCCCGCTGGTTGCGGGCGCGGCTCTCCGGCCGGCTCCTGCGGTTCCTGACGTTCCCGCTGGTCAGCACGGTGCTGGTGCTCTCCTCCGAGTTGGCGATCTACTTCACGCCGTACTTTCCGACGGCGCTGCGGCACGGTCCGCTGCACGAGCTGATGTACCTGCAACTGCTGGTCGTGGGCAGCCTCTTCGTGTTGCCGATGCTCAGCCGCGAGGAGTTGCTGCCGTCCTGGTGCAGCCATCCGGTGCGGGCCCTGCTGGTCCTGTTGGACGGGTTGGTGGACGCGGTGCCCGGCATCGTGGTGATGACCAGCGGGACGCTGATCGCGGGGGGTTGGTACGCGTCCCAGCACCGGCCGTGGGATCCGAGCCTGCAGCAGGACCAGATGATCGGCGGCGGGTTGATGCTGACGATCGCCGAACTGGTCGGGCTGCCCTTCATGATCGCGGTGTTCGCGGAGTGGGTGCGCGACGAGCGGCGCAGGACGCGGGCCCTGGACGCCCGGCTGGACCGGGAGTTGGCGGTCGCCGCTCCGGCACCGGCAGCCACCACAGCCACCACAGCCACCACGGCCCCCGCAGCACCGGCGGCACCGGCCGTCGCGCAGCCGGAGGTGACCCGGCCCTGGTGGGAGACCGACCAGGGGGAGGTCGGCGAGCGGTTCAGGCGGGGACGCTAGCCGCCGGCCGCGCGGTGGTGCGGCCGCCCCTCGTGTGCTCCCGGTGCGCCCCCGCGCTCCGGTGCGGGGGCTGCGGCGGTCCCGGGCGGGGTAGTCCTCTGCCATGCCCCTCAACGCTCGGTCACGTTCCGCACGGTGGGCCGCGGTCGCGGCCGCCACCGTCCTGGCGACCACGGTCGCCGGCTGCTCCTCGGGGAAGGGCGGCGCCGACCCGAAGGGCGGTGCGTCGCGCTCCGGGACGGCGTCCCCTTCCGCGTCCGCCCCGTCCGGGGCGATACCCGTCGGCCCCGGGCCCCAGTCGGCGTACACGGTGCAGCGCCAGCCCGCCCCCGGTTCCTGCCACTTCCGCTACACCGCGGACAAACAGCCGCTGCCCGACCCGAAGTGCACCCCGGGCGCGACCAACCCCAAGGTCACCCCGCAGACGCTGGGGACCACGATCTGCCGGAGCGGCTACACCAAGGGCATCCGGCCGCCGGTGAGCATCACCGGCCGCGAGAAGACCGCCAACGCCGCGTCGTACGGCTACACCGGCCCGCTGCACGACGCCGAGTACGACCACCTCATCAGCCTCCAGTTGGGCGGCGACCCCAACGACCCGCGCAACATCTGGGTCGAGCCGCCGTCCCCGGGACACCGGCCGGGTGCCGGTCCCAACAACCCCAAGGACGGCGTGGAGAACAAGCTCAAGGCCGCCGTCTGCGCCGGCAAGGCGGATCTGGCGAAGGCGCAGCAGGCCATCGCGCACGACTGGACGACGGCGCTGTCCACGTTGGGCCTCAAGGAGTAGCCCGGCCGTCACCGGCCGGGCCCGGCTATCCCTCCTGCGGCTCCTGCGGCTCCTGCGTCCCGTCCGTCGCCTCCGGCTCGGCTGTGCCGGGCGGGGGCGGCGGGTGCTCGATCCGGTCGGCGAGGGCGTTGAGCAGGGCGACGACGCCCTTCGGCCCGTCGACGACCAGGTCGGCGCGGTCGGCGAGTTCGGTGACCTCGCTGCTGCCGCTGCACACCAGGACGCCGCCG
>LIQL01000403.1 GCA_001418405.1 Streptomyces diastatochromogenes
GCGCACCGACACCTCCGGCAATCCGACCTTCGCGGAGTTGCTGCAACGGGTGCGGGAGACCGACCTCGCCGCGCTGGCCCACCAGGACCTGCCGTTCGAGCGGATCGTGGAGGAGCTCAACCCCGACCGGACCGGAGGCCGCCACCCGCTGTTCCAGACCATGCTGGTGCTCCAGAACAACACCGAGGCGACCTTCCACCTCGCCGACACCACCCTCACGCCCCGGACCTTCGACACCGTCCCGGCCAAGTTCGACCTCGACTTCACCTTCGTCGAAGTCACGGCGGCGGACGGCGGCCCCGGCGGGATCCGCGGACTGCTGCACTACGCGGCCGACCTGTTCGACCACCGCACCGTCGAGTCCCTGGCCCAGCGCCTGCTGCGGGTACTCGACACGGTCACCGAGGAACCCGACACCCGCCTCGACGCCGTGGACCTGCTGAGCCCCGGCGAGACCGCCCGCATCCTGACGCAGTGGAACGACACCGACCGCACGCTCCCGGACGACCGGCTGCTGCACGAGGTCTTCGAGGAACACGCCCGCCGCTCCCCGGACGCCATCGCCCTGGTCGACGCGCACGGACCGCTGACCTTCCGCCAACTCAACTCCCGCGCCAACCAACTCGCCTGGCTCCTGCTGGCCCAGGGCGTGGTGGCCGACCAGCACGTGGCCACGCTGCTGCCGCGCACGGCGGACCACGTCGTGGCCCTGCTGGCCGTGCTGAAGGCCGGCGCCTGCTACGTCCCACTGGACCCGGAGTACCCGGAGGAGCGGCTGGCCCTCATGCTGGCCGACGCGGCCCCCGTCCTGCTGCTGACCGACGGCGCGGGCGACCTGCGGATCCGACCGCACTGCGCGACGACGTTGCCGGTCCTGCCGCTCGACGACCCGACCGTGCGCTCCACCCGAGCCGGCTACCCCTCGGCCGACCCCACCCGCGCCGACCGCCCCGTACGGCTGCGTCCGGACCACCTCGCCTACGTCATCTACACCTCCGGCTCGACCGGCCGGCCCAAGGGCGTCGCGGTGGAACACCGCGGCCTGATCAACCTCTTCCACGGTCACCTCGGCGAGGTGCACGCCGCGCAGGCGACGGACGGCGGACGCCTGCGGGCCGCGCTGACCGGGCCGCTGACCTTCGACTCGTCCTGGTGCCCGGTGCTCTGGCTGATGGGCGGCCACGAACTGCACCTGGTCGACGACGAGACCCGCCGTGACCCGCAGGCCCTCGCCGACTACGTCGCCCACGAAGCCATCGACTACCTGGAGGTCTCACCGACGTTCTGCCGCCAACTGCTGGCGGCGGGGCTGCTGTCGGACGACCGTCCCGCCCGGCCGCGCATCATCGAACTCGGCGGCGAGGGCTGCGACCAGGCCCTGTGGAGCGAGCTGCGGGCGGTGCCCGGCACCGTGACCGTCAACGGTTACGGTCCCACCGAGGCCACCGTGTACGTCACCCACGCCCGCGCCGCCGACCACGAACGGCCCACGATCGGGCGCCCGATGGGCAACAACCGCGCCTACGTCCTGGACGCGGGACTGCGCCCCGTGCCGCCCGGCGTGACCGGCGAACTGTACCTGGCGGGAGCCGGCCTGGCCCGCGGGTACGTCGGCCGACCGGCGCTGACCGCGCAGCGGTTCGTGGCCTGCCCGTTCGGCGCACCCGGCGAGCGGATGTACCGCACCGGCGACCTCGCCCGGTGGACCCCCGACGGCGCCCTGGAGTACGTGGGCCGCACCGACGAACAGGTCAAGATCCGGGGGTTCCGGATCGAGCCGGGCGAGGTGGAGACGGCGCTGGCCGGGCACGCAGCGGTGCGCCAGGTCGCCGTGGTCGTCCGGGAGGACCAGCCCGGCGACCGCAGACTGGTGGCCTACGTGGTCCCCGAACGCGGCAGCGTCGGCCCCGCCCCGAAGCAGCCGGACGCCGGCGCGCTGCGACGCTTCGCGGCGGCCACCCTGCCGCGGCACATGGTGCCGTCC
Organism: Streptomyces diastatochromogenes; assembly: GCA_001418405.1. Classification (GTDB taxonomy): domain Bacteria; phylum Actinomycetota; class Actinomycetes; order Streptomycetales; family Streptomycetaceae; genus Streptomyces; species Streptomyces albulus_C. The sequence goes on from LIQL01000403.1 coordinate 1,985, forward strand.
GCCTTCGTCCTCCTCGACGCCCTCCCGCTGACCTCCCGGGGCAAGCTGGACCGGCGCGCGCTGCCGGCACCCGGCGGCGGTGCGGCGGAGCACCGGCGCGGCCCGCGCACGGTGCGTGAGGAGTTCCTGTGCGGACTGTACGCACAGGTGCTGGACGTGCCCGAAGTGGGCATCGACGACGACTTCTTCGCGCTGGGCGGCCACTCGATGCTCGCCACCCGGTTGATCGGGCGCATCCGGTCGGTCCTCGGGGCCGAGCTGGACATCAGGACCCTGTTCGACGCACCCACCGTCGCCGAACTCGGCGAACGCCTCGGCACGGACCGGCGGGAGGACTCCCTCGCCGTGCTCCTCCCGCTGCGCAGGGC
>LIQL01000404.1 GCA_001418405.1 Streptomyces diastatochromogenes
CACCCGGATCGCCGTCCTCCACCACCCCGACTGCGCCAGCACCCGCATCCTGGCCGACGCCCTCGCCCGCGGAGCCCGCTCCGCACAGGCCGAGGTCAGGATCCGCCCGCTCGCGCCGCCCGGCACCGCCCACACGCCGACCGGTGCCCGGGCCGCCACGCCCGCCGACGTCGCCTGGGCCGACGCCGTCGCGTTCGGAGCGCCGGTCCGCGCCGGCCTCGTCGCACCACTCCTGTCGCAGTTCCTGGCCGCCTGCGAACCCCTGTGCACCACAGGTGAGTTGGCGGGAAAGACCGTCACCGCCTTCGTCACCACCAGTCACCCGCACAGCGGCAGCGAAACCGCCCTCCTGGCCCTCTACGACGTCCTGCACCACTGGGGAGCGGTCCTCGTGCCCCCCGGCTACACCGACCCCGCCGTCGAGGCGGCCGGCGGAAACCCCTACGGCACCGCGCACTCCACCGCGGGCGGCTCACGACCCGCGGACGCCACCGTCAAGGCGGCCGCCTTCCAAGGACAACGCCTGGCGCGGCTGACCGCACGCCTGCGCGGGCGGTGCGCCACCAGCCCGGGCCCGCCGCGCGAACCCCCGCCCGCGGACCGAGCAGGACCGCAGCCGCCCCGCCCGCCGGTGCTCTCCTTGTCCGAGAGGAACTCCACGTGACCCCTGCGAAGGACGCCGCCACCGCCCAGGAACCGGGCGCCGTGCGCATCCGCCACCTCGGCCACCTGCTGGACCACCACAACCGGCACCGGCCGCAGGCACCGGCCGTCCTGTGCCCGAACGCCCCCGCCCTGACCTACCGCGCACTGCACCAGCAGGCCGACCGCACCGCACGCGCGCTGGCCGCCGCGGGCATCGGGCGCGGTGACCGAGTCGCCGTCGCCCTGCCCCACGGGCCGCACGCCGCCGCCGCGTTCGTCACCGTGGCCCGCACCGCCGTCGTCGCCCCCCTCGATCCCACCGGCACGGCCCGGGAATTCGACGCCTTCTTCACCGACATGGACGCCCGCGCGGTCATCGTCCGACAGGGCGCCGACACCCTGGCCGCCGCCGTCGCCCGCGCCCAAGGCCGCACCCTGCTCCACCTCGTCCCCGTCGCCGACGGCGCAGCCGGCACGTTCGACCTCGTCCCCGACCCGGCCGCCGCACCGCCCCCGGCCCCCGCCGACCGGCCGCACGCCCAACCCGCACCCGACGACGACGCCGGGCGCGCCGCCGACATCGCCTTCCTCATGCATACCTCCGGTACCACCGGCCGCCCCAAACTCGTCCCGCAGACGCACGACATCGTCTGCCACTCCGCCCGCAACATCGCCACCAGCCTCCACCTCGAAGACCACGACCGCTGCCTGAACGTGCTGCCGCTCTTCCACGGACACGGACTGATGAGCCCGCTGCTGGCCACCCTGTGGGCCGGCGCCAGCGTCGTGTGCCCCGAAGGGTTCGACGCCACCGCCTTCCCCGACTGGCTGACCGCCTTCACCCCCACCTGGTACACCGCCGTCCCCGCCGTCCACCAGGCGATCGTCGGCGCCCTGACGACCCGCCCCGACGCCCTCCGGCAGCCCCTGCGCTTCGTCCGCTCCGCCTCGGCCCCGCTCCCGGCCGACCTGCGCCGGACGCTGGAACGCGCCGTCCAGGCACCGGTCATCGACTCCTACGGCATGACCGAAGCGTGCTCCATCGTCACCAGCAACCCGCTGCCGCCCGCCACCCGGAAACCCGGTTCGGTCGGGGTGTCCATCGGCAACGAGATCGCCATCCGGGGCGAGCACGGCGACCTCCTGCCCCCGGGCGAGAACGGCGAGATCGTGCTCCGCGGCGCCACCGTCATCGCCGGCTACGACCGCAACCCCACGGCCGACGCCCAGACCTTCACCGACGGCTGGCTCCGCACCGGGGACTGGGGCCACCTCGACGAGGACGGCTTCCTCTTCCTGACCGGCCGCATCAAGGAGATCATCAACCGCGGCGGCACGAAGATCTCACCCGTGGAAGTGGAAGAGGCACTCCTGGCCCACCCCGCCGTGGCCGAGGCCGCGGCCTTCCCCCTCCCGCACGCCACCCTCGGGGAAGAAGTGGCGGCCGCCCTCGTCGTCACCACCCCGATCGAGGACGACGAGCTGACCGCGTTCCTGGCCACCCGCCTGGCCGCGCCCAAGGTCCCCCGACGCCTCTTCCGCCTGCCGGCCATCCCACGCACCACCACCGGAAAGATCCAACGCGCCGCACTCGCCACCCGCCTGGCACGCCCCACCGCCAGTCGGCCGGCCGCCCCCAGCACGGCACTGGAGACCCGCATCGCCGCCATCTGGTGCGACCTGCTCGGCCGCCAACGCGTCGGCACGCACGACCACTTCTTCGACCTCGGCGGCAACTCCCTCCTCGTCCGACAGCTCCAGGTGCGCCTGCACGACGCCCTCGGCACGGACGTACCCGTCGTGGAACTCTTCGCCCGCCCCACCGTCGGAGCCCTGGCCGACTACCTGGCCCGCGCCGACGACCGCACCGCACCGGACCGGGCGCACGACGCGGCAGCGGGCAACCGGCGCCTGGCGCAACAACTCCAACAGCGCCGCCGGCAGCAGGACACCGAGATATGAGCACCGGACTGGAAATCGCCATCGTCGGCATGGCCTGCCGCTATCCGGGCGCCGACGACGTCGGCCAGTTCTGGAAGAACCTCCGCGACGGCGTCGAATCCCTCACCCACTTCGACGCGGACGCCCTCGCCGAAGCCGGGGTCCCACCGGCCCTCCTGGACCACCCCGACTACGTCAAGGCCCGCGGCATCCTCGCCGACCCGGCCCTGTTCGACGCGGAGTTCTTCCAGATCATGCCCCGCGAAGCCGAACTCATCGACCCGCAACACCGGGTCTTCCTGGAATGCGCCTGGGAAGCCCTGGAGGACAGCGGATACGCCAACGACCGCCGCCCCTCCGCCACCGGCGTCTACGCCGGATGCTACGAGAACACCTACCTGCGCCACCTCCAGGCCCACCCCGAGCTGACCGAGGCGGCCGGCTGGCTGCTCACCCACCTCAGCAACGAAGCCGACTACCTCGCCACCCGCACCGCCTACAAACTGGACCTGCGCGGCCCCGCCGTCAGCGTCCAAACCGCCTGCTCCACCTCCCTGGTGGCGGTCCACCTCGCCGGACAGGCCCTGCTCAGCGGCAGTTGCGACCTCGCCCTGGCCGGCGGCAGCACCGTACGGGCCGATCCCACCGAGGGCTACCGTTACGAACCCGGAGGCATCCTCTCGCCCGACGGGCACTGCCGCTCCTTCGACGCCCAGGCCCAAGGCACCGTCAGCTCCAGCGGCGTGGGCGTCGTCGTCCTCAAACGCCTGGAGGACGCGCTCGCGGACCGGGACACCGTGCACGCGGTCATCAAGGGCTCCGCCATCAACAACGACGGCGCCGCCAAGGTGGGCTTCAGCGCACCGAGCGTCACCGGCCAGGCCCGCGCCATCCGCGCCGCCCACCTGATGGCCGACGTCGACCCCGGCACCATCGGCTACGTCGAGGCGCACGGCAGCGCCACCGCACTGGGCGACCCCATCGAGGTCGAAGGACTCACCCGCGCCTTCCGCGCCGGCACCGACCGCACCGGCCACTGCGCCCTGGGCTCCGTCAAGTCCAACATCGGTCACACGCACGCCGCCGCCGGCCTCGCCGGACTGATCAAGACCACCCTGGCCCTTCGCCACCGCCGGATCCCGCCCAGCCTCCACTACCACCGCCCCAACCCCGACATCGACTTCG
>LIQL01000405.1 GCA_001418405.1 Streptomyces diastatochromogenes
GGCCAAGTCCGCGCGGACCAGCAGGTCCGCCGCCCCCGCGCCGCCGGACGGGGCGGCGCCCGGCGAACCGTCCGCCGGCGAGTCGGGCAAGCTCGCGCCGGTGGGGGTGGCGGTTCCGGCGGGGAAGGGCCGGGTGGTCCTCACCCCCGACGCCGACGTGCTCAAGGGCAAGGACACCGTCTACCCGGTCTTCATCGACCCGCAGTGGTCCACCCCCCGCGCGACGTCCTGGACGATGGCGACCAACTACTGGGCCTCGTCCCCGCAGTGGAAGTTCAACGGCGACCCGGACGCCGGGCTCGGCTACTGCAACTGGAACTACTGCAACCCCCAGGACACCAAGCGGCTCTTCTATCAGCTCCCCACCTCTGCCTTCGCCGGAAAGTCCATCCTGAAGGCCGAGTTCGTGGTCCGCAACACCTGGTCCGCGTCGTGCAGCGCCCGGTCGGTCGAACTGTGGCGCACCAAGCCCATCGACACCTCGACCACGTGGAACTCCCAGAACGCCGCCGGGTTCTGGCAGAAGCACCTGCGCACCGCCGCCTTCGCCTACGGCTACGACGGCTGTGCGGCCAAGGACGCCGAGTTCGACGTGCAGGCCGCGGTGCAGGAGGCCGCCGACAACGGCTGGCCCACCCTCACCTTCGGCCTGCGCGCCGCGGACGAGACCGACGGCTACGGTTGGAAGCGGTTCTCCGACAAGGGGTTCCTGCGGGTGACCTACAACCGTCCGCCGCCCCAGGTCAAGCCGTCCCAGCTGGTGATGGAGTACGGCGGCACCTGCCACCCGTGGGCTTCACCGGCGCGCATCCGGACCCGCGGCCTGCTCTACGCCAACAACATCACCGACCCGGACGGGGACGACGTCCGGGTGCAGTTCCAGGCCAGCTGGGACGCCGGCGACGGCAAGGGCATGATCGCCCGGTGGCAGCCGGCACTGTCGACGGCGAAGAAGTCCGGATCGGGCTTCTCCTTGGCCCTCCCGACCAGCATCCCGACGAACAAGACCGTCAGCTGGGCGGTCCGCGTCTCCGACGGCGCCCAGTACTCGCCGTGGTCGTTCACCGGAGCGGCGGAAGCCTGCTACTTCGTCTACGACACCTCCGTACCGGCCGCCCCCACCATCACCTCCGGCGCCTATCCGGCCTCCGACCCGGAGAACCCCGACGACCCCTGGTACGACGGCGTCGGCCAGTACGGCAGTTTCGCCCTGAAGTCCGCGTCCACCGACGTCACCCGCTACCGCTACGGCCTCAACAACGACCCCACGGCCCGAGACGAGGTCGCCACCTCCGCCGGAGCCGCGAAGTCCGTGAACGTCCTGCCGGGGAAGCCGGGCGTCAACTTCGTCACCGCGCAGGCCTTCGACGCGGCCGGCAACGGCAGTGAGGTCCGCACGTACCAGTACCGGGTCAAGGCGGGACAACCCGAGCGCGCCACCTGGCAGTTCGACGACGCCGCCGGTGCCACGGAAGCCCGGCCCACCACGCCGGCGCGGACCGCCGCCCTGCACGGCGGCGCCACACCGGGCACGGAAGGGGCGATGGGGTCGGCACTGTCCTTCAACGGCACCGACGGCTACGCCGTCACCGACATCCCCGTCGTGGACACCTCCCGCAGCTTCGCGGTCTCCGCCTGGGTCAAGCCCACCGAGGTGCCCACCCATCCGGCGATCGTCGCCACCCAACCGGGCAACAGCCGTCCCGGCTTCGAGCTGTACTACTCCGCCGACCTCCAGCGCTGGGTGTTCAACCAGTACACCGCCGACAGCACGGACGCCTCCATCGCCCGCGCCATGGCCCCCCAACCCGGCGGCGTCACCGCCGACCAGTGGACCCACCTGGTCGGCATGTACGACGGCGCCGCCAAAGTGCTGCGGCTCTACGTCAACGGCCAGCTCGCCGGCCAAGTGGCCTACGCGACCGCCTGGAACGCCCGCCGCGGCCTCCAACTGGGCGCCGGCTCCTACGACGGCAAACCGGGAGCGTTCTTCCCCGGCGCCGTGGACGAGGTGGAAATCTTCGACCGGGCCCTGAGCGGTCCGGAGGTCACCCAGCTGTACGGCAAGCAGCGCCTGCGCGGACCCGGACGGCCCGCCCGCGCGGTCTTCCCTCTCGACGAGGGCGCCGACGCCCAGCAGATCACGGGCCACGGCGACGTGCTGCCCGCGGCCTTCCACGGCGGCGTCGGCACGGACCAGGGCGGCGTGGCGGGCCGGGCACTGACCCTGGACGGCAAGGACGACTACGCCTCGGCCGACGCCCCGCACCTGCCCACCGACCGTTCCTACGCGGTCACCGCCTGGGCCCGCATCACCGACACCACCCGCAACCAGACCGTCGTCGCCCAGGACGGCGGCTTCCTCAGCGCCTTCTACCTCTCCTACGAGGCCCCGACCGGCCTCTGGAGCGTGCGCCTGGCCACCAAGGACGCCACCGACGGCAGCCTCACCGCGCAGCGCGTCGCCTCCAAACAGAAGGCGGCCGTGGGAGCGTGGACGCACCTGGCCGCCGTCCTCGACACGGTGCAGGGGACCGTCAGCCTGTACGTCAACGGAGCCCTGCAAGGTTCCGCCGCCGCACCCCAGACCTGGACGGCGGACGGGGCGCTGCAGATCGGACGTGCGCTGTACCGGGGGTCCTACGTGGACTACCTCGCCGGGCAGATCGACGACGTACGGCTCTTCGACCGGCCGGTGGCGGAGGGGGAGGTGCACCAGCTCGTCAGCAGGCGGCCGGTTCTCACCAGCCGCTGGCAGTTCGACCAGACCGACGCCCCGGGCGCCAACTCTGTGGCGGGTGGTCCGGCCATGACGTTGGGGTCGGGGGCCAAGCGCGTGTCGGGCGGTGGCTTCCTCGGCGAGGGGGGCCTGGTCCTCACCGGTGCGGAACAGGACTATGCCTCCAGTGCCGTGCCCATCGACACCAGCTCCAGCTTCACTGTGACGGCGTGGGTCCAGGCAGCCGCTGTGCCTTCACGCCCCGCTGCACTGATCAGCGCGGAGGGCACCAACGTCAGCAGCTTCGGTGCGGGCTTCGATCCGTACCCCAACGGCTGGACCGGCGAAGGACTCTGGGAGGTGGCCGCATTCAGGTCGGACGCGGCCGACAGCGGAATTGACCGTGCCCTGAACGCTCAGAACTTCAACAGCGTGACGGAATGGAACCATGTCGCGGTCGTCTACGACGGGTTCGCCAAACAGGCTCGCATCTACGTCAACGGGCAACTCGGCGAGGTCTCGTGCATCGAGACCGGTGGTGAGGGGCAAACCGAAGCGGCATGCACGGAAGCGGTTCCGTGGGCCGAGAACGTCATCTCGTTCCGAGCCGTGAAGTCCTTGCAGCTCGGACGTGCCAAGGGCCCCAACTCCTTCGGCGACTACTGGCCCGGTGCCATCGACGACGTCTGGACGTTCCAGGGCGCACTCAGCGCGGAGCAAGTGGCCAGCATGGCCGGCGCGTGGAGCGACCTGCCGACCGAAGTGCCCGACGTACCGGGCCCCGTCTGACGCACCGCGGTGTGCGGGGCCGGCGCTCCGCACACCGCATCCGATCGGAATTTTCCTTCAACGCCGTCACCCGGGCATCCGCATGCCCGGACGGCGACCAGGGGTGGGAACGGATCATGAACGGAAAGCTCTTCTTCCGCCGCAGACGTCTGCGGCGTCGACTCGCCGTGGGACTCGCCGCGGCGCTGACCGGCTCGTTGCTGACGGCACTGTCCCCGGCGGCGCAGCCGGCGACGTCCGGGGCGTCGGCCGGCCGCCCGGATCCGGGCCGGCCCGTCCCGGGGGCCGACGGCCTGCGGGTCAAGCCCCGCAAGCTCTCCGCGGGACCCAGGACCCCGCAGGAGCGGCCCAAGAGCGCGTGGCCCGAGCCCGGCACGGCGACCCTGCCTGTCGCGGGGGCCACCACGACAACGCCGTCGAAGAGTTCGGGCGGCGGCGCCACGGACCTTCCGCTGACGCTCACCCCCGCACGGCAACGACCGGCCGCCGTGGCCAAGGGCCGGGCGGCAGCCGGTGCCGCGGCACCGGAAACGGTCGACGTCCGCGTGCTGGAACGGTCGAAGGCCCGCCAGGCAGGCGTCGACGGGATGCTGTTCACCCTGCAACCCGCGGGGAAGGCCGCTGCGGCACCTGCCCGCCCCGCCCCGGTGCAGGCGAGGCTCGACTACACCGCCTTCGCCGGAGCCTACGGCGGCGGTTACGCCTCCCGCCTGCGCCTGGTGGAGCTGCCGGCCTGCGCGGTGACCACCCCGGAGAAGCCGGCCTGCCGCACGTCCACCCCGCTGGCGACGCAGAACGACACCGAGCGGCACACCCTCACCGCCTCCGCGGTCCCGATGCGCTCCGGGGCCCCCACCGTCCTCGCCGCCGTCGGCGACGACAAGGGCGTCAAGGGCGACTACAAGGCCACCAGCCTCGCCCCCTCCGCCACCTGGAACACCAGCCTCAACACCGGTGACTTCACCTGGTCCTACGACATGCCGGTGCCCGAGGTCCCCGGCGGCCTGAAGCCCAAGGTCGGGCTGTCGTACTCCTCCGGCGCCATCGACGGCCGTACCGGCGGCACCAACAACCAGGGCTCCTGGGCCGGGGACGGCTTCGAGATGTGGCCCGGCTACATCGAGCGCCGCTACAAGCCCTGCTCCGACGACGGCGAGAAGCACGCCGACGGCAACAAGCCCGGCGACCTGTGCTGGGCCTACGACAACGCGTTCCTGTCGTTCAACGGCCGGGCCGGCGAACTGGTCCCCGCGGGCAAGGACCAGTGGAAGCTCCAGACCGACGACGGCACCCGCATCAAGCGCCTGACCTCGACCGACCGTGACAACGGGGACAACGACAACGAGTACTGGGAACTGACCGACACCACCGGCACCCGCTACTACTTCGGCTACCACAAGCTCCCCGGCTGGGCCACCGGCAAGGAGACCACCGACGCCACCTGGACCGCCCCGGTCTTCGGCAACAACAGCGGCGAGCCCTGCAACAAGTCCACGTTCAAGGACTCCTGGTGCCAGCAGGCATGGCGCTGGAACCTCGACTACGTCGTCGACCCGCACGGCAGCGCGATCGCCTACTACTACGACAAGGAGACCAACACCTACGGCCGCGACCTCGACAAGGACAGCGGCACCCCCTACACCCGCGGCGGCTCCCTCAAGCGCATCGAGTACGGCCGCTCCGCCGGCGACCTCTACACCGGCAAACCGCTCGCCCAGGTCACCTTCACCAGCGCCGAACGCTGCCTGCCCGAGACCGGCGTCACCTGCGCCGCGGACACCATCGACGCCAAGAGCTTCTACTGGTACGACACCCCCTGGGACCTCAACTGCAAGGCCGGCACCGCCTGCGACCAGGGCCGGTTCTCGCCCACCTTCTGGACCCGCAAGCGCCTGACCGGCGTGAGCACCGAGGTCCTCAAGGACGGCGTCCTCACCCCCGTCGACTCCTGGGCGCTGACCCACCGCTGGGGCAAGGCCGACGTCGACTACCAGCTCGAACTGGACTCCGTCCAGCACACCGGCCGCACCGCCACCACCCCGATCACCCTGCCGAAGACCACCTTCGCCTACACCCAGCTCGCCAACCGCCTCGACAAGACCGGCGACGGCTACGCCCCCTACGTCAAGGACCGCCTCTCCCACGTCGCCGACGAATACGGCGGCCAGATCAACGTCAACTACTCCGAACCCGCCTGCTCCTTCGCCGGCCTGCCCACCCCCGAGTCCAACACCACACGCTGCTTCCCGCAGTTCATCGGCGGCAGTGCCAGCGACGACATGGAGCAGTCCTGGTTCAACAAGTACGTCGTCACCTCCGTCACCACCACCGACCGCACCGGCGGAGCGCCCGACCAGGTCACCCGCTACGGCTACCTCGGCGACGCCGCCTGGCACTACGACGATGACGACGGCCTGACCAAGGAGAAGTTCAAGACCTGGTCCCAGTGGCGCGGCTACGGACAGGTCCGTGTCCAGACGGGCGGCCAGGGCACCGCGGCCGACGCCATGAAGACGCAGCAGGACACCTACTTCCTGCGCGGCATGGACGGCGACCGCAAGAGCGCGGGCGGCGGCACCAAGGCCGTCAGCGTCGCCCTGCCCGACGGCGAGGGCGAGCCCCTGACCGACGACGCCTCCGCGGCCGGGTTCGCGTACAAGACCGTCACCTACTCGGCGCCCGGCGGCAAGGTCCTGACCAAGACCGTCAGCCGGCCCTGGCACCACGAGACGGCCAAGAAGGTCCGTGACTGGGGCACCGTCACCGCCAACTTCAGCGGCACCGCGAGCGCCCGCACCTTCACCTCCCTCGACGACGGCGCCGGCGCGAAGTGGCGCACGACCACCACCGCCTCCACCTACGACACCGTGGCCGGCCGCGTCACCGAGGTGAGTGACCGGGGCGACGACGCCACCACCGACGACGACCGCTGCACCCGTACCACCTACGCCACCAACACCGACAGCAACATCCTCACCCTGCCCGCCCGCGTCGAGACCGTCGCCACCGAATGCGGCACCAGCCCCGACCGCGCCAAGGACGTCCTCTCCGACGTCCGCACCGCCTACGACGCCGGCACTTACGGAGCGGCCCCCACCAAGGGTGATCCCACCGCCGTCGCCACCCTCAAGAGCCACGACGGCACCACCGCCACCTATCTCGAATCCACCACCGGCTACGACGACTACGGCCGCCCGCAGAAGACCACCGACCTCACGGCCGACGTCACCGCCATCGGCACCAGCGCCCCCACCCGCACCCCCCGCACCGACGGCCGCACCACAACCACCACCTACACCC
>LIQL01000406.1 GCA_001418405.1 Streptomyces diastatochromogenes
CTGCGCGACATCGCCCGGCACACCCGCGGCGGCCTCCAGGTCCGTTGGCGGCTGGACGGCTTCGCCAGCCCGCCCCGCCCCACCGGCACCCCCCGCAACCTCTTCGGCTTCAAGGACGGCACCGCCAACCCCGACGCCGGCTCGGCCCGCGAGATGACGAACCTGGTCTGGGTCGGCCCGGGCGCGGGCGAGCCGGACTGGGCGGTCGGCGGCAGTTACCAGGTCGTCCGCCTGATCCGGATGCTGGTGGAGTTCTGGGACCGGGTCTCGCTGACCGAGCAGGAGCGGATGTTCGGTCGGTCCCGGGAGACGGGAGCCCCGCTCGACGGCAACGACGAGTACGACGCCCCCGACTACCCCGGCGACCCCAAGGGCGACGTCATCCCCTTGGACAGCCACATCCGCAAGGCCAATCCGCGCACCGCCGACACCACCGACCAGCGGCTGCTGCGCCGCGCCTACAACTACGACCGCGGGATGGACGGCAACGGCAACCTCGACATGGGCCTGCTCTTCTGCTGCTACCAGCAGGACCTGGCCCGCCAGTTCGAGACCGTCCAGCGGCGCCTGGCGGGGGAGCCGCTGGTCGACTACGTCACGCCCTTCGGCGGCGGCTACTTCTTCGCGCTGCCGGGCGTACGGGACCGCGCCGACTGGTACGGACGGGCCCTCTTGGCGTAGCGGCCCCGGCCCGGTCGCCCGGCACCCGGCCCCCCGCTCGCGTACAACGGAGGCACGAGCCACCCGAGGCCCCGAGGGTCAACAGCCGGTCAAGCTTTGCCCCTGGATACCTGACCCGGTGTTCACCCACCCGCCATCATGGCTCTGCCCCGCCGCCGTCCGTCCGGCAGAGCATCCGGCCGTACGGAGCAACCGGAAACCGCCCGGAGGATGAGAAGCAGATGGCCATCAGGGGAAAGAGCCAAGCGATACGGATCGTGGGGGCCGTGACCGGCGCCGTGGCGCTCGCCGCGCTGGGTGGGGGAGCCCCCGCCCTGGCCGCCGGCGGCCCGCACCCGGGTCCCTCCGGCACCGCCACCCCCATCAAGCACGTGGTCGTCCTCTTCGACGAGAACATCTCGTTCGACCACTACTTCGCCACCTACCCCCAGGCGGCCAACACCGACGGGACGAAGTTCACCCCGTCGCCGAAGACCCCCCGGGACGTCGACAACCTGCGCACCGCCGGGCTGCTCAAGCACAACCCGAACCAGTACCTCCCCAAGCGGCTCACCCCCGAGCAGGCCATGACCTGCGACCAGAACCACGAGTACGGCCCCGAGCAGTACGCCTACAACGGCGGCAAGGCCGACGCGTTCGTGCAGAACACCGACTCCGGGAAGTGCTCCGGCGGCCTCTTCGGCGAGCCCGGCCTGGTGATGGACTACTACGACGGCAACACCGTCACCGGCCTGTGGAACTACGCCCAGCACTACGCCCTCAACGACCGCTCCTTCGGCTCGGTCTACGGCCCCTCCACCCCGGGCGCCATCAACCTGGTCTCCGGCCAGACGCACGGCGTGATCTCCACCGACCCGGCCTCGGGCACCGAGAACCCCAAGCAGACCGCCAAGCCGGACGGTTACGCCGTCCAGTCGCCCGACGCCAAGGGCGTCGGGACGATGATCAACGACCCGGATCCGGCCTACGACGACTGCGCGAACAAGGACCACACCGGCAAGGGCGCACTCGCCGCCATGCAGGGCCGCACCATCGGTGACCTGCTCAACGCCCGCAACGTCAGCTGGGGCTGGTTCCAGGGCGGCTTCCGGCCCAGCACGGCGTGGGACGGCCAGCAGGGCCACTACGCCAAGTGCGGCGGCACCACCCACGCCAACGTCGGGGGAGCGGCCGTCGTCGACTACAGCCCGCACCACGCCCCGTTCCAGTACTACAAGTCCACGGCCAACCCGCACCACCTGCCGCCCAAGAGCGTCGACGAGATCGGGCACGCCGGCCAGGCCAACCACAACTACGACCTGACCGACTTCGACGCGGCCCTGCGCGCCGGCAAGCTCCCGGCCGTCAGCTTCCTCAAGGCCCCGGCCTACCAGGACGGCCACGCCGGCAACTCCGACCCGATCGACGAACAGCACTTCCTCGTCGACCAGATCAACCGCATCCAGCAGGCGCCCCAGTGGAAGGACACCGCCGTCGTCGTCGCCTACGACGACTCCGACGGTTGGTACGACCACGCCTTCGCCAAGCCGCGCAACGGCTCCAAGGACACCGCCGCCGGCTCCAACGGCAAGTCCACCGACAGCCCGGCCTGCCAGTCCGGACCGGCGGCCGCCGGTGGCTACCAGGACCGCTGCGGCCCGGGCACCCGGCAGCCGCTGCTGGTCATCTCCCCCTACAGCAAGACCAACCACATCGACCATACGGCCACCGAGCAAACCTCGATCATCAAGTTCATCGAGGACAACTGGCACACCGGGCGCCTGGGTGACGCCTCGTTCGACGCCCGTGCCGGCGCACTGACCTCGATGTTCGACTTCCGGCACCCCAACGGCAAGCAGGTGCTGCTGAACGCCGACGGTTCGGTGAAGAGCGTCGGCCCGATCCGCCCGGTCAAGCCGGTCCGGACCAGCATCACCGCGGGCCCCGCGATGCAGAACGCCGCGGCCGTCGACGAGCAGTCCGGTTTCCCCGTCGTGCCCGTGGGCATCGCCGCCGCCGCGGTCGCGGCCGGCGCCACCGGCACCTTCTTCGCCCTCCGGCGCCGCAAGGAGCAGGGCGCGGCCTGAGCCGGACGGCCCCGCTAGGCCCGTTCCGCGAGCAGCAGGTTGGCGGCGAACCCCAGGAAGGCGACGCCGCTGACCTGCTCCATCCGCCGTCGGAACGACGGGCGGCGGACCCGCTCCCCCAGGGCGGCGGCGGTCGTGGTGACGATCCAGTACCACAGCGCCAGTTCGAGCACGTCGACCGCGGTGAGCAGCAGCGTCGTGCGGAACACCGGAGCGCCGTGCGGCACGAACTGCGGGATCAGGCTCATGTAGAAGATGCCCGCCTTGGGGTTGAGCAGATTGGTGCCGACGCCGGCCCGGAAGGCGGCCCACCGCGCCTGCCGGGCCGAGGTCGGCGCCGGTGCGGCCGCCGGCGCCGGTGCGGGCGCCACGGCGGTCCCGGCGTCCGTCGCGTCGCCGGCCGGGCGCCGTCGGGCCTGCCACAGGGCCGAACAGCCCAGCCACACCAGATAGCCGGCGCCGCCGATCCGCAGTGCGTCGAAGGCCACCCGGGACGCGGTCAGCAGCGCCGTCAGGCCGACGGCGGTGGCCGCGCCCCAGGCCAGGCACCCGGCCAGGATGCCGAGCGCGGCGGCGCGCCCGCCGGTCCGGCCGTGGGCGACGGAGGTGCGCAGGACGAGCATGGTGTCCAGGCCGGGTGTCACGTTGATGAGCGCGGCGACACCGGCGAACCACAGGAATGTAGTGAACATGTCATGGGGCAACATGCCGCGAGCTTAGGAGAACGCCACCGCCGCGCGCCCCTCGATTGCCCTGGTGCCGGCGGCCCCGGGTAGGGTCGCGCGACCGGGGTGGAGACGGGCGGAGGGAAGACGTAGTGATCTGGGTGGGTTTGGTGGGCCTGGTGGTGGCGGTCTGCTGCGCGTTCCTGGCGCGCCTGGCGAACACCCGCGCCCGCGTCATGGAGCGCACCGAAACCCTCCCGGTCGAGGAGGTCCGGGCGCTGCACGAGGCGGCCGCCGCGGCCGCCGGCGCCGGGCACTTCCGCTACCGCTGCGAAGTCGTCGGCCAGGCCCGCCCGCACAAGAACGGCGCGCTCCGCTCCGAGTTGGAGAACGAGGAGTGCGTCTGGCACCGACACAAGATCACCCGCAAGTACGAGGAGCGGTACCGCGACGGCAACGGCAACCGCCGGCGCCGGACCAGCACCGAGGTGGTCTCCGCGCACTCCAGCTCCACCGCCTTCTTCGTCGAGGACGCCACCGGCCGGCTGGTGATCCGACCCGGCGACGAGGAGTTCGTCGGCGCGGAGAAGGTCCTCGACCGCTTCGACCCGCACGCCGACGGGGGCAACCGCCTCAACATCGGGCCGCTCAGCCTCGACCTCGGCGGCGGCAACGGCACCCTCGGCTACCGGCGGGAGGAGTGGATCGTCCGCCCCGGCAGCCGCTGCTTCGTCCACGGCGAGGCCAGTGACGCCGGCGGCGGACTGGCCCTGGGCGCGCCCGCCGAGGGCGGCGTGTTCGTCCTCTCGGTCAAGTCCGAGGAGGAACTGCTGCGCGCCGAGAACAACCGGGTGCTCGGCTACGGCATCGGCGCCGGTCTCGCCGCCCTGGCCGGCGCGGTCCTGCTCGTCCTCGGCATCCTCCACTGACGGCCCGCGGGCACTCCGCCCCCGCACGGCTCCCGGAACGCCACTCCCGGGTCACGGCTCCTGGGCGGGCCAGTCCAGCAGCCGGGCGCCGATCACGGCCGTGTGCAGGGTGTACCGGTGCACCGGGTCGGCGGGGTCGGCGCCGGTGAGCTGGTGTACCCGCGCCAGCCGGTAGGTCAGCGCCCGCACGCTCAGCGACAGCCGCCGGGCCGCCTCCGCCGCTATGCACCCCGAGTCGAAGTACACCGCGAGGGTCTCCAACAGCGGCCCGGCCCCGCCCCGGGCCTCCCGCAGCGGGCCCAGCGTGCTGTGCACCAGGTCCGCCATCGCCTGCCGGTCCCGGGTGAGGACCGGGTAGACCAGCAGGTCGGCGGCGTGCAGCACGGGGTCGTCGAGCCCCATCCGCTCGGCCAGCTCCAGCGCGTTGAGCGCCTCCTCGTAGGACTGGACGATCCCCCGGGCGCCGCCGTGCGTCCGGCCGACCGCCACCCGGCCGCCGGCGGTGGCCTCGCGCGCCTCGTGCGCGAAGTGCGCCAGCACCTGTGCCGGATCGCCCGGGGCGATGCAGATCAGCCGGCCCTCCTTCGTGGTCAGCAGCAGCTGCCGGTCCCCGAACCGCCCCACCAGGGCCCGGTCCACCCGCCGGGCCACCGGGTCGGCGTCCGTGTACGCCGCCGGGCCCTCGGCCACCGCGACGGCGTGGGCGTGTGAGAGCCGCAGCCCGAAACGTTCCGCCCGCTCCGCCAGCCGCCCCAGGTCGCTGCCCCCGTAGAGCAGGTCGTCGATGAACTCCCGCCGCGCGGCCTCCTCCTGGCGCACCGCGAGGTGCTGGGCCCGTTCGTAGCCGCCGGCCAGCGCGTCCACCGCCTGGGCGAGTGCGGCCAGCACGCTGTCGGCCGGTGCCGAGGCGGACCGCGGCCACGCCGCCCGGGCGACGGCGAGATGCGCATTGACCAGCACCCGCAGGCTGTGCCCCGCCTCCGCGGCCCGTTCGCCCGCGGCGCGGCGGGCCTGGAGCTCCTCGCGATTCAGCCGCCGCCCGGTCCGTGCCACATCGGTGAGGACCCCCGCGTACCCGGCCAGGAATTCCTCGGGCAGTTCCCGCCCCGTCACGCGTTCCCCACTCCTCGCTGCGTTCTTCTTGACTTTCCTTTGACGCTTTCTTAACACAGGGAGGGGGCGGGACGTCCAGGCGAGCGGCCTCAGCCGCCGAGGGCGGCGAGCGTGGCGTCGAGATCGACGGCGCGGGGCCGGTTGTGGGGGAGCTTGGCGAGTACGCGGGCCATGCCGCAGGTGTCGGTGACGGCGGAGAAGACCAGGCCCCCGGCGACGCCCGCGGACAGCCAACGGGCGGCGGGCCGGCGCCGCCCGACGAGCAGGCCGGCCAGCACGAGCGAGCCGGCGGCGAGACGGACCTGCCGCTCCATCGCCCAGGCGGTGCGGGCCCGCGCGGGACGGTGCACGTCGTGCCCGAGCCGGGCCCAGTCGTCGATGCCGCCGGCGAGCGTGCGGGCCCGGACGCCGTGCTCGGCCAGCCGCCGGTGAGCTTGGGCGGAGCGGACCCCGGAGGCGCAGACGACGAGGAGCTCGCCGCGGTCGGCCGCGCTCTTCAGGGCGCCCAGTGCCGCGTCGAGGTGGTCGAGGGGGACGTTGTGCGCGCCGGGTAGGTGGCCGGTGGCGTACTCGCCGGGTGTGCGCACGTCGATGACGATCAGCGAGGCCAGGCGGGCGCGGGCCTCGTCCGGGGCGAGTTCGGGGGCAGCGCTCATGGAGATCGTTCCCTTCTCATGGGTGGGCCCCCCTCCCGCAGGATACCCGGAGGGGTATGTCAACGGGAGGTGGCCGGCCACCCGGCCGGCCACCTCCCGTGGGCGGGGTCCGTGCCGAGGTGCGGACGTGTCATCGGGCCCGTCAGAACGCGTGGGGCGGGGTGGTGGACGGCGGCAGGCCGGCGTTGAACCGGGTGTCGACGAAGGTGGCGAAATTGAACTGGTGGTGCAGCAGCTTCAGGTCCGCGAACTCGTCGGCGATCTTCTGCTCCGAGGCGATGGCGGCCTTGTCCACGGCGACCCGCACCGTCGTGCCCGCCGTGCGCTGCACCGAGTCCAGCGCCACCTTGTACGGCACGCCGGTGTCCTTCGCCCACACCTTCGCCCACTGCTGCGGGTGCTGGTAGACCCACTCCCGGGCGCGCTGCAGCCGCTGCAGGTAGTCCTTCATGGCCGCCGACTTCCCCTTGTCCGCCAGCGCGGACGGGGAGGCGATGTCGAAGGTGAGGCCGTTGACCAGGCCCTGGCCGCTCACCAGGACGCGGGCGTGGTCGCCGTCCAGTGCCTGGGTGGTGGTCGGGTCCGCCGCCGCCCAGGCGTCGACGTCTCCGCGCTTGAACGCGGTCTTCGCCTCGGCGGACTGCAAGTAGGTGACCTTGACGTCGTGGATCGACATGCCGGCCCGCTTGAGTGCGGCGAGCAGCAGGTCGTGCCCGGTGGTGCCCTGCATCACCGCGATCTTCTTGCCCTTGAGGTCCTGGACGCTCTTCAGCGGCGAGTCGTGCGGCACCAGGATGGCCGTGCCCGCCACCGAGCTGTGCATCGCGCCCACGATGGTGATCTTCGATCCGGACGAGGCGGCGAACACCGGTGGCGTGTTTCCGGTCCAGCCGAGGTCGATCGCCTTGGCGTTGAGGGCTTCCAGCAGCAGCGGCCCGGAGGCGAACGTCGACCAGTTGATCTTGTATGGCAGGTCCTTCAGTTCGCCCGAGGCCTCCAGCATGGCCCGGTCGCCGCCCGTCTGGTCACCGACGTCGAGCGTGGTGCTGGTGTGGGCGTCTGCCGACTTCCCTCCGCAGGCCGTGGCCAGCAGGGCGAACGGGATGAGCAAAGCGCCGATGAAGCGTCGTTTCATGGGAGTCTCTCTTCGATTCGTAGGATGTGGCGGGGCGGTCAGAGGGGGGACTGGGGCGCCACCACGCCGAGTTCGGCCAGCAGCCCGGCACGCAGCGCGGTGAACTCCGGCGCGCCCACGTCGCGCGGGCGCGGGAGGTCCACCGGTTGCTCATGGGCGATGACGCCGTCCTGCATCACCAGGACCCGGTCGGCCAGCAACAGCGCCTCCTCCACGTCATGGGTGACGAGCAGCACGGCGCAACCCCTGCGCTGCCACACCTCGGCGACCTGCTGCTGAGCCTTGATCCGGGTGAGCGCGTCGAGTGCGCCGAACGGCTCGTCGAGCAGCAGCAGGTCCGGTGCGCGGACCAACGCCCGTGCCAGTGAGGCGCGTTGGGCCTCGCCCCCGGAGAGGGTCTTGGGCCAGGCATCCGCTCGGTGCTCCAGACCCACCTCGGCCAGTGCCCGTATCGCGGTCTCCCGCGCGGGGCGACCCGGCAGGCCCAGCACGACGTTGCGCCAGACGCGCTTCCACGGCATCAGTCGGGGCGCCTGGAAGGCCACCGCCCGGCGACGAGGCACGAGTACGCTGCCGTCGATGTCCCGGTCGAGCCCGGCCAGCACCCGCAGCAGTGTGCTCTTGCCGCAGCCGCTGCGCCCCAGCAGGGCCACGAACTCGCCGGACCGCACCGTGAGATCCAGCTCGTCGAGGACGGCCCGGCCGTCGAAGGACCGGGTCAGCCCGTTGATCTCGACGACCGCCCGGTCGGCGGTCACTTCCCCGTGAACGTCGGTCGCCATTGCAGCAACAGCCTTTCCAGCGTGCGGACGACGACATCGGCGGCCAGGCCGAGGAAGGCGTAGACGATCAGGCAGACCACGATGACGTCGGTGCGGTAGAACTCACGGGCCTGATCCATCAGGAAGCCGATGCCGTCGCTGGCGTTGACCGTCTCGCCGAAGACGAGGGCCAGCCACGCCGAGGCCAACGCGAAACGCAGCCCGGTCAGGGCACCGGGCAGCGCTCCGGGCAGCACGACGTGGCGGATCAGCCCCCAGCGGCCCAGGCCCAACGTGACCCCGGCCTCGATCAGCTGGTCGTCCACCCCGCGGATCCCGGCATAGGTGTTGAGGTACAGCGGGAAGGCCGCGGCGAGGGCGATCAGCGCCACCTTCACCGTCTCGCCGATGCCCAGCCAGACGATCAGCAGCGGGACGAGGCCGGCGAACGGCACCGCGCGCAGCATCTGCACCACGGCGTCGATCAGGTCCTCGCCCGTCCGCATCAGCCCGGACAGCAGCCCCAGCCCGACCCCGACCACCACACCCGACACCAGCCCGACGGCCACGCGTTGCACCGAAACCGCCATCGCGGACGGCAGCGTGCCGTCCGCGAACAGCCCGCCCGCGGTACGGGCGATGGTGCCGGGGGAGGCGAGGACGTCCGACTGGAGCACGCCGGTGGCGCTGAGCACCTGCCACAGCACCAGTAGGAGCACGGGCCCGGTGGCGCGTCGGAGCCAGCGCGGCACCCTGCGCCGCCGGGACGACGCGGAGACGAGGCGCTCCAGCTCGACGGCCGCCGCACCGCGTGCGACCGCACGTTCAGGACCATCACCTGAAACAACCGCTGTGTGCGCTTCGGGCGGCGTGTCGTGAGTGCTCATGAAGGGCTCCACGTCGGGGGCGGGAGGACGCGGACGCGGGGCGTGCGCGGCTGTCGGCGGCATCGACGGCGAAGACCGTCACGGCGCCGGCCGCGAGACGCGGAGCGGTGGGAAGCGGGAAAGCATCGCCAGCCGCGACAGCGTGCGGAGGGGGTCCCGCTTAGCAGGTCAAGAGAACCGTTCGCAGGAATCGCCTGGTAAATATGATGTGAACACGCGGCAGAAGCTAGCAGGTACGACCCTCGGCCGGTCAACGGCGTCTCGTCCCTCGGACGCCGTCCGGTGTGCGCCGAACGGTGTCTACCATCCGCCCGGTCCGCCGACCGCCGAGGCCGCCGCGTGATCGGACGGCAGGGCGCATGCGCTCTTGGCACAGAGGGGATGTGGGCGCGTGCCGACTCGTGGGGTACGCGCGTCGGCCAGTGGGGTCGGGCCGGGTCAGCGGGTGCGTTCGTAGTGGCGGCGTGCCTTTGCGCGGTTGCCGCAGACGGCCATGGAGCACCAGCGGGCGCGGTTGGCGCGGCTGCGGTCGAGGAGGAACAGCCGGCACTCGTCGTTGGCGCAGGGGCGTAGCCGGCCGGGCAGTTGCTTCTCGACGGCGTCCCAGGCGAGGACCATTTCGACGGCCAGTCGCGCGTGCGGGGGAGCCTCGACTGTCCATTGCAGGCCATCCGCAGTGGTCTCCGGGAACTGGTGGACCCCTTCGAGCAGCGGACGCAACGCGGCGGGTGGGCTGTCCCCGCGCACCACGTCCCGCAGGGCGTCCCGTGCCTGGCGCAGCAGTGCCAGTTCCGCGAGGCTGCCTTCGCCGCCGTGCTCCCGTGCCCAGCTCCTGCCGCCGGCCGGGTCGCCGAGCGCGTCCCGTTCCTCGCCGTTGATCAGTGGTCTGCTGTTGAGCAGGTCCAGCAGCGCGTCCATCGGGCGCCACCCCCTCTAACCGGATTGAATTGTTTGACAGGTTAGTCCCTCTCGTGCTGCCATGGTGAGAACCTAACCGGTTCAATGGCTTGAAGGGGTTAGAAATGAGCTCGGTGCACCACCGGACCGCCACCGTCGGCGGCCACGAGATCTTCTACCGTGAGGCCGGCCCCGCCGACGCGCCCGCGATCGTCCTGCTGCACGGCTTCCCGACCAGCTCGTTCATGTTCCGCGAACTCATCCCGCTGCTGGCCGGCGACTACCACGTCATCGCGCCGGACCACCTCGGCTTCGGCCACTCCGCCGCCCCCCTCGCAGGGGAGTTCACCTACACCTTCGACGCCCTCGCCGAAGTCACCTCCCAACTGCTCGACCACCTGGGCCTGGACCGCTACGCCCTCTACGTCCAGGACTACGGCGCCCCCATCGGATGGCGCCTCGCGCTCAGGCACCCCGAGCGGATCACCGCCCTCGTCACCCAGAACGGCAACGGCTACGAGGACGGTTTCGTCGAGTCGTTCTGGACGGACGTCTGGGCCTACGGGGCGGACCCCGGGCCCGCCACCGAACCCGCCGTCCGCGCCGCACTGGGCCGCGACGCCATCCGTTGGCAGTATCTGCACGGCGTGCCCGACCCGAGCCTGGTCAGCCCGGACACCTGGGAGCACGACTTCGCCCTCGTCTCCCGCGAGGGGAACGACGAGGTCCAGCTCGCGCTGTTCCGCGACTACCCGAACAACCGCCCGCTCTACCCGCTGCTGCAGGAGTTCCTGCGCACCAGCGAGGTCCCGGTGCTCGCCGTCTGGGGCCGCAACGACGAAATCTTCGGCCCGGCCGGCGCGCGGGCCTTCGCCCGCGACGCCAAGGACGCCGAGGTGCACCTGATCAACGGCGGTCACTTCCTGCTGGAGAGCCACCTGGACGTCGTCGCGGGTTATCTGCGCGGCTTCCTCGGGCGGGTGCTGGGCTGAAGCACGGTGTGCGGATGCCGTGCAGCGACGCCGGGGGGGCCGAGGAGGAACGGGCGACGAAGCGGCAAGGCGCCGGCCGCACCGGCTGGCGCCCCTCGGCCCAGCAAGCGGCCGTCCACCCCAACGGCCTCACCCGGCCCCGGCCGTCGGGCGCTTGCCCTGCCGGCGAGCCGTGGGCAAGACGCTTGGCGTCGACCCCTACGGCCACGGCTCCACCGCGGTCCGGGGCGGCGACCGTGACCACCGCGAAGTCACCGTCGCCGGCGCCTTCGTCGTCTACCACGTCAGCGCCTCGATGCTCGTCGTCACCGCGGTCCGCATCGTCCGCTGAGGCCGGCGGTGACCGCGGTCGGGCCGTGGAGGGGATGCCGAGCGCGCCGGGGCGGTCGCGCTCGGAGCGGGGGCGGGCTTCGTCTCGGGCTCGGTGGTCAGTCGACGAACAGGGTGGGCAGTTGGGCCCGCCGGGGTCAGTCCGAACTGCGGTCGGTGGCGGCGAGGGTGAGGGTGACCAGTGCGAGCCGGCCGTCGACGTCGAGGGTGTCGGCGTCCCCCTCGGCCAGCAGCGCGGCGTCCAGGCGGTCGAGGCGGACGGACCCCTGGTCGAGGGTGGCCGATCCCTCCAGGACGACTGCGAGCACGCACGTTCCGGCTTCCGGTCGTATCGCGACGCGGTCGCGCACGACCCGGACCTGCGCCGACGCGTCGGCGCGCCGCACCATGACGTTGAAGTCGACGATCGGGCCGTCGAGCAGCTCGCACTGCGTGTCGGAGTCACCGGGGAAGGCGAACGGCTCGTAAGGGGCGGCCAGCACGTGCAGGGTGCCGTCGACCGTCAGGGCCATGCCGGGGCCGTCGACGACGGTGATGGTCCGGTCCACGCCCTCGAAGACGGAGAACGGTCCGCTCTGCGCGACGTCGGCGATGCTGACGCGCCAGAGGAAATCGCCGGTCCCCGCTCCCTCGGGACGGGCGGCCACCTCGGTGGTGACGCCTCCACCGTTCTTCCACGGCGCGGGTGTTCTCTCCTGCGCCCGCAGAACCTCTAGTGCCATGGTCTTCCTTCCGGATCGGACGGCCGCCGAGCCGTTCCTCACGGTACGGCGGCCCGAACAAGAGGAGAGGACCCCGCGGGTCGGGCTGCGAACCCGGACCTTGAGGCCCTCGCCACCGCACCCTACGCGACGGCCTCGTCGAGGTCAGACCGACGACGGTCGGCAACGGGCAGCGCGTGGCCCTTCGTTGCCGCTGCCGTCGGTACCGGGGGCGGGGCCGAAGCGGTCCGGGCAGCGGTCCCCGGTGGCGCCGCTCACGAAGCACATTTGGCCGAGGGTGCACCTGCGAGGTGGCCGAGATGCCCAACAACCCGCGCCCGGTGCGCGAGGCGGACGCCGCCGAGAGGTGGCGCCGCAGGCACCGGCGGGGGGCGTGGCTGCTGGGCTCCCGTACTACCGGGCCCCGCGGCCGAGAGCTGGGGTGCGCGATCGTAGGCGCTCTCCCTGCGGCCCGAACAGGATCAGGTACTCGACCGGTCCACCGGATCCGGCGTTCGCGACTCCGTGAACGGTGCGGGCGTCGAACTCGGCCACGTCCCCGGCGCCCAGGACGAGGTCCTGCTCGCCGAGCGCCAGCCACAGCCGCCCGTACAGGACGCACAGCCATGCGTAGCCGTCGTGGGAGACCTGCCGCGGCCGCGGCGGCGGGGCGTCGACGGCGGGCAGGACGTGCTTGTGGGCGTGCAGGCCCCCCACGTACCGGGTCAGGGGCAGCACCGCCTTGTCGTCGTCGGAACGGTGCGGCACCGGGGTGTGCGGTCGGGGCGCGGCGACGGGCGCGGTGCCGGCCAGTTCGTCCAGGGACACGCCGTACGCCTTCGCGAGCCGCAGCAGCACCTCCAAGGTCGGCTTGCGGCGGCCTGTCTCGATCCGCGACAGCGTGCTCAGCGCGATGCCGGTGGCGCGGCTGACGTCGCTGAGCGTGGTGCCGCGCTGCTCGCGTGCGGCCCGCAGCCGGGGGCCCATGGCCGCCAGCGTGTCCGCCGTGCCGTCGTCCGTCATCGTCACCGTCGCCCCGCTCCCTCGCCGGCCGTGCCGCCTCCACCGTCCTGTCCTGCCAGTTTGCCAGGATGGCAAGGATGCTCGCGCCGGTCGGCCGCCCCGCCGCATGATCGGTGGGCAACCACGGCCGTCCGTGAAACCGAGGAGAAGCGATGCATCAGCCCGCACCGTCCGCCGACCTGCGCCACCGCACCATCGAGGCACCCGCCGGGCGCCTCCACCTGGTCGAGCAGGGCACCGGACCGCTGGTCCTGCTCGTCCACGGCTTCCCCGAGTCCTGGTACTCCTGGCGCCGCCAGCTCCCGGCCCTCGCGGCGGCCGGGTATCGGGCCGTGGCGCTCGACGTGCGCGGCTACGGCCGCTCCTCCCGACCGGCCGCGCCGGACGCCTACCGCATGCTCGACCTGGTGGCGGACAACGTCGCTCTGGTGCGCGCCCTGGGCGAGGAGCGGGCGGTCGTCGTCGGGCACGACTGGGGTTCCGGCATCGCGGCGACCTCCGCCCTGCTCCACCCCGAGGTCTTCCGCGCCGTCGGGCTGCTGAGCGTCCCCTACGCGCCGCCCGGCGGCCCCCGCCCCACCGATGCCTTCGCGCAGATGGGCGGCGACGAGGAGTTCTACGTCTCCTACTTCCAGCAACCCGGCCGGGCCGAAGCGGAGATGGAGCCCGACGTCCGGGGCTGGCTCGCGGGCTTCTACGCGGCCCTGTCCGCCGACACCATGCCCGCCCCGGACGAGCCGGACCCGCACTTCGTGGCCCGCGCCGGCGGCCGGCTGCGCGACCGCTTCCCCGGCGGCAAGCCGCCCGCCTGGCTGACCGAGGACGACCTCGACGTGTACGCCGGGGAGTTCGAGCGCACCGGTATGACCGGAGCCCTCAACCGCTACCGCAACATGGACCGCGACTGGGAGGACCTCGCCCCGTACCGCGGTGCCCCGATCACGCAGCCGTCCCTGTTCATCGGCGGCGCCCTGGACGCGTCCACGACCTGGATGGCCGACGCGATCGACGCCTACCCCGTCACCCTCCCCGGCCTGGCCGCCAGCCACATCCTGGCCGGCTGCGGGCACTGGATCCAACAGGAGCGTCCCGAGGAGGTCAACCGCCTGCTGACCGCCTGGCTCGCCACCCTCAACGGCTGAATCGCCGGGCGTGCCGGCAGCGGGCTCCGCCGCGGGACCGACCGTTCCCGTCCCGCTCCGCCGGAACGGTGTGCTGATGAGGCGTCAGTTGTCGTCGCCGGCTGGTGGGGACACCGGGCCGGCGACCCGGGTGAGGTGGAAGTAGAAGTCCGCCGGGTCGTCCTTCTTGTCCATCACGCACAGCAGGACGTCGTCGGTGAGCCGGCGGAAGTGGTCGACGATGGGGAGTTGGTCGTAGACCATCGCGGCGGACTGCTTGCCGCGGAAGACCACCTCGCGCAGCGTCGCGAGGCCCATGCCCTCGAACGAGAAGACCGCCCCGTGCTCGTCGCGGCACAGCAGCGGCTCCACGTGCTCGGCGTCGACGAACCGCTTGCCGTACCAGCGCATGTGCGCCAACTGCGCGGCGTTCTCGCTCGTCCGCTCGAACCCGCCGCCCTCCCAGGTGCCGACGAGGAGGTCGACGTCGACCGGTTCGAGCCGGTCGAAGAGTTCGGCCAACGTCGCGTCGTCGTACTCCCCTCCGGAGGCGATGACGTCGAGGACTTCCTGCTCGGTGCTCATGGGCGGGGTCTCCTTGGGCCGGCGTGCGGACGGGGTGGCTGGGGCGTGCTGGGTGGCGCCCGGCTCGCCAGGCAGGGGAGCGGAGTCCGCCCGGCCGGGCCGAACGGGGTCGAAGCGGTGGTACATGCGCGCGTGCCAGAGCGCCACCCGCTCCAGCGCCACCGCGGAACCATACCCGGCCGCGGTGAGCGGAGCCAGGGACCGCCGGCAGTCGTCGAGCGCCGTCTCGGCCCGCTGGTACGCCTCCTGTTGGCCGAGACCGATGGCCAGGGCGTCGGTCTTCCCCTCGTGCCGTTCCCGCTGGTGGCCGCGCAGGTCGTTGAGCAGTCGGATCGCGATCGCCGCCTGGCGCAGCGCCCCGCGCAGCACCGGCAGGCGCCTGGGCAGATCGGGCTCGTCCATGAGCGCCCACAGGGCGGTGACCTGCTGTTCCACGCCGATCGTCCAGGCACCGTGGGTCAGGTAGTCGGCCAGGCAGGGCATTCCACCGCCGGTGGCAGCGGTGCGTGCGGCCTCGCGTTCGCGGTCCATGCCCACGAGGGTCTGGTGCATGCTTTTCCGCCAGACGGTGAGGAGTTCGGGCCGGCCGTCGTGCTCCATGGCCGCGACGATCTCGGCCAGTGCGCGCGTCACCGGGTCGGCGCTGGTGCTGCCGTCGGCGCGTCCGGCCAGGACCTCGTGCCAGGCCCGGACGCGGGCGTCCGTGGTGTCCCGTTCGGTGGCGCGCTGACCCGTCCCGGTGCCCAACGGGCCCTGGGGGGAAGGCAGTTCAGGTGCGTCCAGGACGTTGTCGATCGCCATCAGCCAGACCGTGAGGCGGGACAGCAGGTAGCAGCGCTCGGGAGGCAACCACGGGGTGAAGAAGGCCGTTTGGAGACACATCAGGGGGACGAGCGCGGAGCTCACGGGCAGGCCGAGCCCTTTGAGCCAGATGTCGAGCCGCGGCATGTTCTGCAGTGCGGCGGAGCATGTGTCCGCTTGGGAAACGATCTCCCGGGGAGGGTGACTGGCAGGTCGCGAAGTGTCCACGCCGTCAGGCTACGTCCGGTACCCCGGAGGTTCCCGCGTACGGGGCGGCGGACGGTTCCTGCGCGAACGGCCGCACCGTGCACGGCGGAACCAGGAGGAGCAGAGGACCGATGTCACCAGGACGTACCGAGCCCGCGATACCGGACGTGCACCTCGCACCGCCCCTCCTGCGCCGTGCCGACCACGCCCTCGCGCTCGCCACCCGCCACGCCCTCGCCACCCAACGGGACGACGGTTCGTGGCGCGCGGTGCCCGACCCCCGCATCACCGAGACCGCACTGTGCACCCTGGCCCTGGCGCGCTCCCCGTACCCGGGAGCCGACCGCGCCGCCGAACGGGGGAGGGCGTGGCTCGTCGCCGGAGCCACCCCGCAGCGGCACCATCCGGTGGCCCACGCGGTGGAGACCGCGCTGCGCTCCCTGGCCCTGGACACCGGCGAACCCGTCGACGTCAGCCACCCCGCCTTCACGGACCGGGCGCTGTCGGCCCGCGCCAGGCTCCTCGCGTCCGTCGCCCTGCACACCGCCCGGCCGACCCGCGGCGGCGCCGAACCCGCCGCGCTGCGCGCCCGACTGGCCGCCGCCGTCGCGGCCCCGGAACGGCTCAAGCGCTGGACCCAGGTGGAACTCTGGTCGGCACACGCCCTGGTGGAGCTGCACTTCGGCGACCGGGCGGCCGCGCTGCGGGCCACCCGGCTGATCGCCGACCAGCAGTCCCCGGCGGGTGACTTCTTCGCCAACCCGGTCAGCACCGCCCTTGCCGCGCTCGCGCTCCAAGCGGCCGCGCCTGGCACGGCGACCACCCGGCGTTGCACGGAGTACCTGCTCGCCAGCCAACTGGCCGACGGCACCTGGCGCTTCGTCTCCAGCGACGTCTGGGACACCGCACTGACCCTGCGGGTCTTCCGTGGTGCGGCGGACTTCGACGACCGAGGGGCGGGGCGCGCGGTGGCGTTCCTCGTCGCCGCGCAGAACCCGGACGGCGGCTGGCCGTACCGGTCGGGCGTCGAGTCCGACAACGACACCACGGCGGCCGCCCTGATCGCCCTGGCCGGCGCGCGCGGTGCGCCGGCATCGACGTTACGGGCCGGCCTGCGCCACCTCGCCGACCAGCAGACGCCCGACGGACTCTGGCGCACCTGGCAGTCCGCCGGCGATCCTCCGGTGGACGACGTGATCGCCCATGTCGTGACCGCACTGGACCGTCACGTCGACCGGCACCGGGTGCCGGTGGCCGCGGCACGCGACTGGCTCGCCGGGCGCTTCGCCCAACAGGGGCGGTGGCACGCCGGCTGGTACCGCGGCCTGCCGTACGCCACCGCCGAGGTGCTGCCGGCCTTCGACGCGGCGGCCCACGCGGGCGGCCACCCCGCCGCCCGGGCCCTCGCCGCGACCCGCAACGCCGACGGTGGTTGGCCCGTCGAGCCGGGCGACCCCAGCACGCCGGTCGCCACCGGCCTGGCCCTCGCCGCCCTGGAACGCGGCGGCGTGCACGACGCCACGTACGGGGCGCAGGGGCTGCGCTACCTCCTGCGGACCCAGCACGACGACGGCACCTGGCCCGGCGTCCCGTTGATGTACGGCCCCCGCCCGCTGCTGACGCACTTCCCCACCCAGAACCACGCCCTCACCGTCGACGGCCTCTTCGCGGTGGTGCGTCGGCTCCGCGCCGCCGGCGGAGCGCCGTGACGGGGGCCGGCGTGCCGGGCGACGACCCGCGGGGCGGCAGTCCGCGAGGGGCCGCCGGCGTCCCCGGACGCGTGCCGCTGGTGGGGCACGCCGTCCCGCTCCGGCGTGACCCGCTGCGCTTCCTGTGCGGGCTGCGGCAGCGCGGCCCGGTGACGAAGATCTACATCGGGCCACGGCCGGTGCACGTCGTCAACTCATCCGATCAGGTGCGGGAGTTGTTGACGGTGCAGGCCCGGTCCTTCGACAAGGGCGCCATGTTCGACGCGCTGCGCGTCCCGCTCGGCGACGGGCTGATCACCGCCGCCGGCGACCGCCACCTGCGCCACCGCCGACTGGTGCAACCCGCCTTCCACCACGAGCGGATCGCCCGCTACGCCCGCACCATGGCGGAACGCTCCCTGGCCCGGTCCGCCGACTGGGCGCCCGGCACCACGCGCGATCTGGTGCCGGACATCAACCGCCTGACCCTCGACGTCCTGCTGCGCACGCTCTTCGCCGCTCCGCACGAGCCGGGCCTGGACGCCGCCGTGCAGGACTGGCTGACCGTCAAGTACCACTCGATGCGCCTGGCCCTGTCCCCGCTGCACGCCTGGGCCGAACGCGTCCCGCTGCTCCCCGGGTGGCGACCGCCGGACGCCGGCCCGTTGCGGCGGTTGGTCGACGTTCAGCTCCGGATCATCGACGGCTACCGGGCAGACGGGCGGGACCGCGGCGACCTGCTGTCGATGCTCCTGCTCGCCGGCGGCCCGGAAGGGGCGCTGACCGACGCCGAAGTGACCGACGAACTGATCACCCTGTTCCTGGCCGGCACCGGCACGGTCAGCGCGTCCCTGGCCTGGGCGCTGCACGAGATCTCCCGCCGCCCGGACGTCCAACGACGGATCCACGACGAACTCGACACCGTGCTCGCGGGACGACCACCCGCGTGCGAGGACCTGCCCGCGCTGGTCTACACGCGGCAGGTGCTGACCGAGGTGCTGCGGCTGCATCCGCCGTCCTGGCTGCTGATGCGCCGCGCGGTGCGGCCGGTCTCGCTCGGCGGGGTCCGGCTCGCCCCGGGCGACGAGGTGTTCTTCAGCCCGTACGCCCTGCACCGCGATCCGCACCTGTACGAGGACCCGGAGGACTTCGCCCCCGACCGGTGGCCGGCCGACGCCGCGGCGAAGGCGCCGCGGCACACCTTCCTGCCGTTCGGGGCGGGCAGTCGCCTGTGCATCGGCGAGGACTACGCCTGGACCGAACTCACCCTGGCGGTGGCCGCGTTCACCGCGGGACGCCGACTGGAACCGGCCGGGACCGCCCCCGTCCGGACCCTGGTCGGCACCGTCCTGCGCCCGGACCGGCTCCCGCTGACGGCCCGGCCCCGCCCGGCCTGACCCGTCGCCGCCAGCACGTCACCGCACCGTCGGCGGCCAACCACCAACCACCAACCACCAACCACCAACCACCAACCACCAACCACCAACCACCAACCACCAACCACCAACCATCAAACACCGGAACGCTTCCCGCGTCCCTCCTCGTTGGTCGGAGTCGCACATGTCCAGCCCCGCATCCCCGTCCGACGGCGCGGCGCCTGCCGCGCCGCAGTCAGGCACGCAGTCAGGCACGCAGTCAGGCGCGCAGTCAGGCGCGCAGCCAGGCACCGTGACCGATTCGCCGGCGGGTCCGTGGCCCGGGCCGTGGTCCGGGCGGCTTCAGGACCGGGTCGCCCTGGTGATCGGTGGCGCCTCCGGGATCGGTGCGGCCTGTGCGATGCGCCTGGCCGGGGAGGGGGCCGTGGTGGTGGTCGCGGACCTCGACGAGGACGGTGCGGAGCGGGTGGCCGAACGGATCGGCGCGGCCGGTGGCACGGCCCTGGCGCGCCGGGTCGACGTCACCGACCCGGAAAGCGTCGCCCGGGTCGTCACGGATGCCGCCACCGTGCGCAACGGCCTGCGGATCGCGGTGAACAGCGCCGGGATCAACGGCCCCCTCAGCCCGCTGGCCGAGCTGTCGCCCACCGACTTCGACGCCGTGCTCAAGGTGAACCTGCACGGTGTCTTCCACGCCCTGCACCACCAGCTGCCCGCGATGGCGCCCACCGGCGGCGTCATCGTCAACCTCGCCTCCATCGCCGCACATGCGGGCTTCCGCAACCACGCCGCCTACGCCGCGGCCAAACAGGGTGTCCTCGCGCTGACCCGTACCGCGGCCCGGGAACACGCCGACCAGGGCATCCGGGTGCTGTCGGTGTCGCCGGGCATCGTCGAGACGCCCATGGTCACCGCGTTGCCGCCCGGTGCCACCGACGGGCTGCTCGCCGCCGTCCCGCTGGGGCGCGCGGCACGCCCGGCCGAGGTGGCCGGACTCGTCGCGTACCTGGTGTCCGACGACGCCTCGTACCTGACGGGCAGTGACCACGTGGTCGACGGCGGATACCTGGCCAAGTGACGGCCGGACCCCCCGCTTCCGGTGGCCCGTCCGCGTCGGCCCAGGAAGCGGAAGCGGTGCCGATGACTTGTACCGGCGCTCTGGTGCCCACTCATCGGCGGAGGATACGTTCTGCTACGAGGTGCCCCATAACGGGGCATCAAGAGATTGGGGGGAAAAATGCGCAAGATTGCTGTATCGGCCGCTGGTCTGACGCTGGCCGTGGGGGTCCTCGGGCTCACCGTGGCGCCCAGTGCCGCGGCGGCGACGCCCTGTCCGTCCGGAGCGGTCTGTATCCGGGAGACCAACGGCAGCATCCTGAGCAAGAACATCTTCTACAGCTACGGCGCCCACAACCTGTCGAACGTCACCGGTGACCGGGTGATCGTGAACAACCAGACGGGCGGCGCCGGATTCCAGTTCTGCTACGGGTACAACGGCGGTGGCGGCTGCTCCGTCGTGATGCGTGGCGTGGGTGAGTCCGCGCCCTACAACATGACGCCGATCAACTCCGTGGTGCTCGTGCCGTAAGCGCCGCCGCGGCGCGACCGGCCGGGCCGACCCGGCCGGCACGCCATGACCGGGCGGCCGGCCGGGGACCTTCGGGGAGGCCCTTTGGCCGGTCGCCCGATCGTCGGGGTGGTGTCGAGCTTGCGGCGGAAGGCGCGGACGAGGGTGTCGACGGTGTGGAACCCGCAGGCGGAGGCGACGCGTTCGAGAGTGTCGTCGGTCGATTCCAGTCGGTTGCGGGCCGCTTCCACCCGGGCCGCCTCGACGTAGGCCGCGGGCGTCATGCCCAGTTCGGTCTTGAAGATGCGGGTGAGCTGCCGCTCGCTGACCTTGGCGTGCGCGGCGAGGTCGGTGACGGTGAGGCTGCCGGCGAGGGTGCGCGCGATGTGGTGGCGGAGACCGTCCATGCGCCGGGTCGTCGAGACGGGCTCCAGCGGAACGCTGAACTGGCTCTGTCCGCTGGGGCGTTTGAGGTACATCACCAGCTGCCGGGCGACGCGCAGCGCCGCGGCCTCGCCGAAGTCGTCCGCCACCAGGGCCAGTGACAGGTCCAGGCAGGCGCTGATGCCTGCCCCGGTCCACACGTCGCGGTCGCGGATGAAGATCGGGTCGGCGTCCACCTCGATCGACGGGTGTTCGGCGGCGAGTTGCCGGGCGGTCGACCAGTGGGTCGTGGCGCGCTTGCCGTCGAGCAGACCGGCGGCGGCGAGGAGGTGCGCGCCGACGCAGACGGAGGCGACGCGCCGGGTGCGGCCGGCGAGCGTCCTGACCCAGGCGACCACCGCCGGGTCGGCGACCGCGCGGACGCGGCCGTCGCCGTCCACCTCGACCGAGCCGGGGACCAGCAGGGTGTCGATGCTCCGGCCGGCGACCTCGCGGAAGGTGGTGTCGGGCAGGACGCGGACGCCGGCCGAGGTGGTGACGGGGGCCATGGTCTCGGCGGCCAGCGCGACGCGGTAGCCCGTTTCGCCGGCCAACTCCCTTTGCAGGAGCGCGAACACCTCCGGAGGTCCCGTCACGTCCAGCAGGTCGACGCCGTCGAAGAGGACGACGACGATGAACCGTTCGATGCTGCTCACGAGGGTCTCCGTCCGGCTGGCGAGCCTCCGGCGATGTCCGGATCTGCAGGTTACATGTCATTGCCGACATGCGCGGCGGCTCCTAGCGTGGGAGGCGGCCACCACGTGCTGGCCCTGACCATCCGATCCGCACCCCGAGGGGACACCGCCATGCCTACGACGACCCTGCGCGAACTCACCGGCCTCGACCAGACGCCCGCGTCACTGGCCGACGCGACCCTGATCCTGGTCGACTACCAGAACACCTACACCCGCGGCGTGCTGGAACTGACCGGGTGGCAGCCCGCCCTGGACGCCGCGGCGGCGCTGTTGGCCGACGCGAGGAAGGCCGGCGCGAAGGTCCTGCACGTCATCCACGACGGCGGGGAAGGCAGTGCCTACGACATCCGGACCGACATCGGTCAGATCCACTCCAGCGTGGCGCCCGTCGACGGCGAGGACGTCGTCGTCAAGGCGGCCCCCGATGCGTTCGTCGGCACCGACCTGGGGGAGCGCGTCGACGCCGCCGGCAACAAGGACGTCATCGTCATCGGATTCATGACGCACATGTGCGTGACCTTCACGGCCCAGGGCGCCTTCCTGCGCGGCAACCGGCCCACCGTGGTGGCCGACGCCTGCGCGACCCGTCCGCTGCGGACGGCCGTCGCGGAACAGCCCGCCGACCAGATCCACCATGGCGCGCTCGCCACGATCGCCGACCTCTACGGCGTGGTCGTGCCGTCCGCCGCCTCGCTGGGCTGAGCGTCGGCTCCCTTGCCGCCGCGCCGGTGGGCCGACCACGGGGGAGTGGGCGTGCGGTCCGGCGCGGCGGTTCCGGGGCGGTTCAGTGCGCGTCGTCCGCCCGCCAGCGGAGGGTCATGTCGGGCAGCCCCTCCATGTTGCGGCTGCCGTCGTCGGTGTCGACCACGGTGAATCCGTGCCGGGTGTAGAACGCCCGGGCGCCGGTGTTCTGTTGGAAGACGTGCAGCGAGACGCCGCCGGCGCTGTGCCGTTTGACCTCGTCGAGCAGGAGCGTCCCGATGCCCTGGCGCAGGACGTCCGGACGCAGGTAGAGGTCGTGCAGCACCTCGCCCTCGACGGTGGCGTAACCGACGACCTCGGTGTCGCGCAGGGCGACCCACGTCCGGTACGAGGGCAGCACGATGTCCCGGATCCACTGGGTCACGTGGTCGTGGGTGCGTCGCTGCGGCGGGAGGTACGGCATGGTCGCGGCCCGGGAGGCCATGTGGACGTGGGCGATCGAGGCCGCGTCGGTCGGCTCCCCGGGGCGGATCACGGTCTGTGTGTCGACGGTCATCGCAGCAAGGTAGCGCGGTGGTACGGGGGGACGCAGGTGAGATTCGGGAGGGCGGTGGGGTGGGAGA
>LIQL01000407.1 GCA_001418405.1 Streptomyces diastatochromogenes
GAGCTGGGGCGGGACCGCGGCGGCCACCATGCCCCAGGCCGCGGTCCCGCCCCAGCTCACGCCGACGATGAGCAGCGTCAGACCGAGGGTGCCGGAGACGGCGCCGGCCAGGTCCAACGGGGCCCTGCGGCCCGTTCCGTCGGGCAGCCCGGCCCGGGTGACCGCCAGCACGATCACGCCGAGCGCCACCGAGAACCACAGGACCGAGCGCCAGCCGAGGAACTCGGTCAGCACGCCGCCCAGCAGCATGCCGCCGCTGAAGCTGGCCGCGCCGACCGCGGCGTACACGCCCAACGCCCGACTGCGCTCCGGGCCGGCCGGAAACACCTCGGTCAGCAGGGCCAGGGCGGCCGGGCCCGACAGGGCCGCGCCGATGCCCTGGACCGCCCGCGCGCCGAGCAGCACCGCACCGTCCGGCGCCACGGCTCCGGCCAGCGCGGCCACGGTGAACAGGGCGACGCCGACCTCGAAGACCCGCCGTCGGCCCCAGACATCGGCCAGGCGGCCACCGACCAGCAGGAAGCCGGCGAACGTGACGGAGTAGGCGGTCATGACCCACTGGAGGGTGGTGTCGCCCAGACCGAAGCGTTCGCCGACGGACGGCAGGGCCGCGTTCAGGACGGCCATGCCGCTCAGGTCCAGTGCGAGCGCTCCGGCCAGCGCGCCGAGCGCCAGGCCCGGTCGGCGCCGGGTCGTCGCGGCGAGGGCGGTCATGCGGACCTGCCCAGGGACGCTGCGCCGTCGACGTCGACCACGACGGTGGGGGCCGCCCCGCCGCCGGGGTGACCGGTGGCCGCCCGAAGGGGGTTGCGCCTGCCGGTGGCGGGCAGGTGACTGTCGGCATGCGCCGGGCCGACCAGGCTCACGGGCGCCAGCAGTGCCGCGCCCCTCGCGGCCGGCCGGACCCGCACCCGTAACGATCTGTTGCGCATAGCGGTGTTGCTCCCTCTCCCCAGGCGGGTTGGACACGAACCTCGTAAGCCGATCACTGCACCCTTCGCAGGTCAACCGATTGTTTCCCAACTGGCTGGAAACCACACGCAGTTCATGTGTGCCTGGCAGGTGCGGCGGCCAGACTTCACTTCGCCGGTGCCGCGACGACACCTCGGGCGGCCCGCTTCCGGCCGCGCCCGACGCCCCTGACCTCCCCGGATCACCGCACGGGCCGGAAGAGTGACGCCCAGTTACCCTCCCCCGGCGCGGGGACGCGGAACGGTGCCAGTCACGACTGGCATCGAGCCCGCCCCCGCGACGCGCGAGCGCCTGTCTGTCGCACGCTCCGGACAACCGCCCGCCCCGGTCACCTCCGGCCGCCGGCCGCGCGAGCCGAAACCACTGGTGGCGGCGGCAGCGGCACCGCCGCCCCCGGACGGCGGGCGGCCCGGGCCGCCCCGTAAGCCCAGGACTGGCCGTCTTGAGCAAGTGCGCACGCCTTTGCCTGCGATGCCGCACTTGCTCTTGTGTCATCGCACGAGGAAAGAGTGAACCAGCCACTTGGGGGTCAATTCTTGCCACTGCAGGTTCAGGCCAGCAGATCACTCTTGTCTCGCCAAAGTCAGAGTGGCAGTCTGATGTTCGCCGATCGGGCGAGCACCGCGTAATCCGGTCCACCTGGGTAAAACGGACCTCGGCGCCCGTCGGCGGTAGTCATGCAGTGAAAAGTTCCGCGTGCACGTTTCCACAGTCAATACAGTCGCCCATCGACATGACCAGAAGACGGACGACTCACCCGGCGGATGGAATGCCGGGCAGCTTCCGAATCGGATCGTGATCCGATTCGGTCAGGATGACTTTACGGGGGCAGCCACAGTGCAACCATGGGTTTTTCGGCAGCTGCGTTTTCAGATACGGGGCGGTACCGCCCGTCGCGCACCACTCTGCTCCCCTTACCCGGACGGGACTTCCGCACGCTTCCCCAACTCGCCGTATTCCAGCTCGGCCGACGAGGCCATTGCGGCACTGAGCGCAGCCGCCGCGGCCCGGTAGGTCCGGCCGCACCGAAGCAACGGCACGGATTCGTCAACAGTGAAAGCGGCGGTCACCGGACCCACCGGCCCAGGACCGACCAGGTGGGGTCGTGAGGGTGCGAGCCCATCGGTGACCGGCTGCGGAGCCGCAGATCCGGCATCACCGGGACGCTTCGGGGACTCCCGATCACCAACCCGCGACGGCCGAACGCGCATGGCTTTCGCGCGTCGGGATCCGCCCCGGACCGCCCAGTGGAAAAACCTTTACCCACCGCATGCCCACTTTTTCCCCTGCGTGTGCGGAACGCGAAGCGGTGACGCAACTCCCCCTGCCGAAAAACATTCCATGACCGGCTCTCCGGGCACCGGCTGACCTTTCCGAGACCCACCGAACCGGACCGTGTGGACCAGCACGGCCGAAAGTGCAGCGCACCGACCCGGCTCCATCGCGCTGCCCTGCCGCGGTTGACGGAGTTTTCGAGCCTGCCGTCCACCACCGTAACTCCCTAACAGCCCCTGCCATCCGCCCTGCCGAGGAGGCGAAATGCCCCATGAGCGCGGAGCGCGCACCGTGCGCGCCGTAACAGATTTTCTGCTTTCTCGTGTCGTTGAACTGCTGGACGTATCCAAGGACGCGGTGGATCGTTGGGCGCCGCTGCACAAGTACGGCCTGGAATCGGTGAAAGCGGCGACTCTCGCCGCCTCGTTGTCCGAATTCCTTGGCTGGAAAGTTCCGGTCACGTGGATGTGGCAGTACCCGACGATCGACGAACTGTCCCGTGCGCTCGTCGAGGGTCCGCGCGCCGCGGAGACCGCCGCCCCCACCAACGAGCGCCGTGGGCCGTCGCACGAACCCATCGCGATCGTCGGCATCGGCTGCCGGTTCCCGGGCGGGCCGGACCCGTCCGCGTTCTGGCAGTTGCTGGCCGAGGGGCGCGACGCCGTCGGCCCGGTGCCGGCCGCGCGGCGCGAGCTGCTGCGCGACACGGTGCGGTGGGGCGGGTTCATCGACGACGTCGACCGGTTCGACCCGTTGTTCTTCGGCATCTCGCCCCGGGAAGCCGTCCAGATGGACCCGCAGCAGCGCCTGGTGCTGGAGTTGGCCTGGGAGGCGCTGGAGGACGCGGGCGTCCCGCCCCTCAGTCTCGTCGGCAGCGACACCGGCGTGTTCATGGCCTCCTGTTGGGGCGACTACGCCGCGCTGGCGCACTACCGCGGTCCCGACAGCCAGATCACCCCGCACACCGCGACCGGCATGCACGACGGCATCATCGCCAACCGCGTCTCCTACATCCTCGGCCTGCAAGGCCCGAGCATGGCCATCGACGCCGCCTGCGCCGGATCGCTGGTCTCGGTGCACGTGGGGTGCCAGTCCATCTGGATGGGCGAGAGCGAACTGGTGCTGGCCGGTGGCGTGAACCTGAGCTTCGTCTCCGACTACTACACCGCCATGGACCAGATGGGCGCGCTCGCCCCGGACGGCCGCTGCAAGTCGTTCGACGCCCGGGCCAACGGCTACGTCCGCGGGGAGGGCGCCGGCGTCGTCGTGCTCGCCCCGCTGAGCGTGGCGCTCGAACGCGAACTGCCGGTGTACTGCGTGATCAAGGGCAGTTCGTCCAACAACGACGGTCTGAGCAACGGCATGACCGCGCCCAACCCCCAGGCACAGGAGCTGATGCTCCGCACCGCCTACCGACGGGCCGGCATAGCGCCGTCCCAGGTGGACTACATCGAGTGCCACGGCTCCGCGACGCCCCTCGGCGACCCGATCGAGGCCAATGCCATCGGCGCGGTCCTGGGCGGCGACCGCCAGGCAGCGCTGCGACTGGGGTCCGTCAAGTCCAACGTCGGGCACCTGGAAGCGGCGGCCGGCATCGTCGGCCTGGTCAAACTCGCCCTGTCGATCCGCAACGGCGTGCTGCCGCCGAGCCTGCACTACACCAACCCCAACCCGCAGATCCTGTTCGACGAGTACGGCCTCGCGGTGCAGGACCGGCTCACGGAGTGGCCGCGCCGGTCCGACGCGCGGCGTGGGGGCGTCAGCTCGTTCGGCTTCGGCGGCGCGATCTGTCACGTCGTCGTCGAGGAACTGCCGCGCCCCGAGGGCTCGCTCCTGCTGCTGGCCGAGGACACCCCACAAGCCCTGGCCGAGCGGGCCCGGAGCCTGCGCGACGAGAGCGACCTGCGGGCGGTCTGCCGGCGGCCGCCCGGCGACGGCAGGTTCCGGCTCGCGGCCGCCGCCCGCGACATGAGCGAGCTGCGCACGCAGCTGGACGCCTTCGCCACCGGCACGACGGCTGCCGGGCTGAGCGTCGGGGAGCGGACCGCACGCCCGCCGCGGGTGGCGTTCCTGTTCTCGGGCAACGGTTCGCAGTGGGTGGGCATGGGCAGGCAACTGCTCGCCGGGATGCCGGTGTTCCGGCGGTCCATGATGCGCTCCGACAAGCGGATGCGGGAGCTGCTGGGCTTCTCGCTCGTCGACCAGTTGCTGGCTCCGGACGGCCGACTCGACGACATGGACGTCTTCCAGCCACTGCTGTTCTCGCTCCAGGTCGCGCTGGCCGATGCCTGGAAGTCGCTGGGGGTGGAGCCGGCCGTCGTGGTGGGGCAGAGCGTCGGGGAGTTCGCCGCCGCCCACGTCGCCGGGGCACTCGACTTCGAGGACGCCTCCCGCCTGGCCGCCAGTCACGGTCGGCTCCTCCAGCAGTTGGCCGTCGGACGCGGCGAGGGCATCGTCGTCACGACCGGTGCGGACGTCGTCAAGCAGTACCTGACCGGCCAGCTCACCGTGTCCGGCCACAACGGTCCGAACTCCACGCTGGTCACCGGCACGCCCCAGGAGATCGACGGACTGGTCGCGCGGCTGGCCGAAGAGGGCGTCACGACCCATCGCGTGCGGATGGGCCACGCACCGCACTCGCCGCTGGTCGACCACGTCCTCGCCCCGCTGAAGACCGAACTCGCCGACCTCCGGCCCCGGACCACAGACATCCCGATGATCTCGACGGTCACCGGCGAACTCGTCGACGGGACGGAACTCGGCCCGGACTACTGGGCGAACAACCTGCGCTGGGAGATCCAGGTCGTCGAGGCCCTGACGAAGCTGCGCGAGCACGACGTCGACGCGGTGGTCGAGATCAGTCCCCATCCCGTCCTGCTCAAGTCCGTGGCGGAGATGCTCCCGGCGACCACCCTGCCCTCGCTGCGGCGCGGCAACGACGAGGCCGCGACCCTGCTCGGCTCGCTCGGCGCCCTGTACGCCGCCGGCCACCCCGTCACGGCGAGCCCGTTCCTCGCCGGTGACCGGGGGCGCCACGTCACGCCGGGCCCGAGCGGCCCCGCCGCCGACGAGCAGGTGCACCTCGTGCCGGTCTCGGCGCACTCGGCCGGGGCGCTGGCGGACACCTGCCGCGAGCTGTCCAACCACGTGGAACGCGACGCGGGCCTGCGGGT
Organism: Streptomyces diastatochromogenes; assembly: GCA_001418405.1. Classification (GTDB taxonomy): domain Bacteria; phylum Actinomycetota; class Actinomycetes; order Streptomycetales; family Streptomycetaceae; genus Streptomyces; species Streptomyces albulus_C. Next base: position 5,421 of record LIQL01000407.1, read on the forward strand.
CTCCGACCTCGCCTACACCCTGGCGACCCGGCGCAGCCACCAGAACCACCGGATCGCGCTGTTCGCCCGCAACCGCCAGGACGTGCTGGACGGACTCGCCCGGGTCGCCGCCGGCCAGCCCCACCCCGACGTCGTCACGGGCACGGTCGTCGGCAACGGCGACCGGCGCGTGGCGCTGGTGTTCTCCGGCGGCGGCACCCAATGGGTCGGCATGGGTCGGGAACTGCTGCGCACGCACGCCGGCTTCCGCCGGTGGATGCAGCGCTGCGACGCCGCCGTGCGCGCGGCCGGCGGCTGCTCGGTGCTCGACCAGCTCGACGCCCCGGCCGACCGGGCCAGGTTCGAGGAGATGGACTTCCAGCAGCCCGTCCTGTTCGCCCTCCAGGTCTCGTTGGCGCATGCCTGGCTCGATCTCGGCATCCAGCCGGCCGCCGTCGTCGGGCACAGTCTGGGCGAGGTCGCGGCCGCGTGCGTCGCCGGCCTGCTGTCGCTGGAGGACGCCGCCCGCGTCGTGGTCGCCCGCTCGCACCTGCTCGAACGGAAGGCGGCGCCCGGGGCCATGATCTCGGTCGACCTGCCGGAGCAGGAACTCCTGCCGCGGCTCGCCCCGTACGCCGAACACGCGGCCATCGCTGTGGTCAACAGCCCCACCAGTGCCGCGGTCTCCGGTTCGCCCGAGGCCGTGCGCGCCCTGGAGGCCGACCTCCGACGGGACGCCGTCTCGACCAGGAACATCCGGGTCGAACGGCCGGTGCACAGCCCCGGCATGGACCCGCTGATCCCGCCGCTGCGCGAACTCCTCGCCGACATCAGCCCGTTGACCGGCACCCTCGACTTCCACTCCACGGCGCTGGCGGACACCGTGAACCCGGTCGCCGACGTCGACTACTGGGTGCACAACCTGCGCAACCAGGTCCGGTTCGCCGAGACGATCGGCGCGCTGGTCGACGACGGCGTGGGCACCTTCATCGAGATCGGCCCGCACGAGACGTTGCGCGGCGCCGTCGAGGAGATCGCGGTGACCCGCGGGGCCCGGGTGCACGCGATCAACTCCCTGCGACGCGACGAGAGCGACGTCCGCTGCCTGCTGGGGGCCGCCGCCTCGCTGTACGTCAGGGGTGTCCCGTTGGCCTTCGACGCGTTGTTCGCCGATGACGTCGAGGTCGTCGGGACCCCGCTCGTGCAGTGGCAGAAGGACAGCTACTGGCTGGATGCCGCGCCCCGCGTCGACGGCGCGCCGGCACCGGTCGCCGCGGGCGTGGCCCAGCCCGTGCCGCAGCCCGTGGCCGCGGCCGCGCCCGTGGCCACCGCCGCGCCCGTGGTGCCGACCGCGACGAACCGGCCGGTGGGCGAGGTGGTCCTCGGCGAGATCGCCGACGTGCTGGGCGTCCCGGCGGAGAAGTTCCATGAGGGCGCGAGCCTGCGGGACTTCGGCCTCGACTCGATGCTGGCGATCCGCCTGGTCAACCGGTTGCAGTCGCTGTTCGGGCAGCGGGTGTCGCCGGTGGTGTTCCTCGACGGCCGCAGCGTCCCCGAACTCCTCGACCACCTCGGGGAGGTCATCGGCCAGCCGTCCGCGGCCGCCGCGCCCGCACCCTCGCCGGCGCCGCCCGCGCAGGCCGCCCCGGCACGGACGCCGGACGCCCCGTCGACGTCGGTGGCCGCGCGGGCCCCCGCGCCCGCGGCCGCGCCGGTCCGGCCCGTCCTCGACGACCTGTCCGAGGTGGACGCCGAGGAGCTGCTGGACGAACTGGCCGCCCGCGGGTTGCTGGACCCCACCGACGCACCGGCCCTCGACCAGCTGCGCGCCGACGGTCTCGGCCTCGAACTGGCGCCGGCGTCACACGGCCAGGGCTCGTTGTGGTTCATGCAGCAGATCGCGCCGGACGCCGTGCCCTACAACTTCATGGTGGCCGCCCGGATCCGCACCGCGGTCGACGACGAGCGGCTGGAGCGCGCCCTGCGGGCCGTGATGGAGCGGCACCCCGCGCTGCGCACGATCTTCGTCGAGGCGGGCGGCAGCCCGTACCAGGTCATCCTCGACGAGCCGGTCTACGAGTTCCTCGTCGTGGACAGCACGCACCTCGACGACGAGGAGGCACGCGAGGAACTCGCCGCCCAGGGGCACGTGCCGCTGGACGTGGACAACGGGCCGCTGGTGCGCGTGGTGCTGATGGCGCGCGGGCCGGCGGACCACTACCTGCTGGTGCTCGTGCACCACATCGCCTCGGACGCGGCGTCGGCCGACGTGATGATCCGCGAACTCCAGGAGTTCTACGAGGGGGCGGACCCCGCCGCCAGCGAGCCGGTCGCCCCCTACACGGAGTTCGTCGCCTGGGAGCGGCAGTGGCTGGCCGGGCCGGCCGCCGCCGCGGCACTGGACTGGTGGTCGGAGCGGCTGGCCGACCCGCCCGCCCACCTCGACCTGTCCACGAAGGAGCGCCCGCCCGGCGTCACCTACGAGGGCCGCGACCTCGCGTTCCGCTGGAGCACCGAGGAGAGCAGCCGGCTCCGCGCGTTCGCGGTGCGCGAGGGCGTGTCGCTCAGCACCGTCGCGCTGGCCGGCTTCTTCGCCACGCTCAACCGCGCGGCCGGCGTCGAGGACTCCGTCCTGGCCACCGCCATCGCGCAACGCGCCGAGCCCGGCTGGGAGTCCGCCATCGGCTACTACCTCAACACGGTGCTGGTGCGGGCGAAGCCGGCCGGGGACCGCAGTTTCCGGGAGCTGCTCCAGGAGGTGCACGCGTTCTCGCTCGGGCTGCTGGAGCACATGAACTACCCCCTGGACCTGTTGGCGTCCGCCCTGAAGCCGCCGCGCGGCGAGGGCCGCTCCCCGTGGTTCGACGTGGTGCTGAACTGGCTGTCCTCGGACGCCTTCCCGCGCTCCGTCAGGCTCTTCCACGGCATCGGCGACACCCTCGCCCCCGACGGCGCGCTGCCACTCGAACCGCTGCCCGTCCGCCGGCACCTCGCCAAGTTCGACCTGGAGATCTCCATGGCCGAGGTCTCCGGCGAAGTGGTCGGCCACGTCCAGTACAAACCGAGCTACTTGGAGGAGCAGACCGTGACCGAGCTGCTCGCGCTCTACCGCACGGTGCTCTTCGACTCGATCGCCCACCCCGACCTGGCGCTCGACGACATCGCGTCGGGCGGCCGTTCCGAGGAGACGGACCAGTGACCCAGACCCTGTACACCGAGTTCGTCGCGCAAGCCGACAAGAACCCCGACGCCACGGCGGTCTACTCCGACGCCGGCGTCCTGACCTACCAGGACCTGGCCGAACGGGCCCGCGCACTGGCCGAACGGCTCGTCGCCGAGGGCGCCGGCCCCGGCGTCCCGGTCGGCCTCTGCATCGAGCGCACGCCCGACCTGCTGGTCGGCATCCTGGCCGTCCTGCGCGCCGGTGCCTGCTACGTGCCACTGGACCCGAGGTACCCGACCGAGCGGTTGACCTTCATGGTCCGGGACAGCGGCACCCGCCTGCTGCTGACCACGCCGGAGTCGCGCGCCAACTGCCCGACCGGCCCGACCGTGGTCGTACTGGCCGGCACGGTGACGACCGAGCCCGGCGAGAAGCCGGTACCGGTCGTGCCCGCCGACACCGCGTACGTGATCTACACCTCGGGCTCCACCGGCCGGCCCAAGGGCGTGGCCGTCCCGCACGGCGGCTGCGTCGCCATGCTGTCCGAGATGGACCGGACGCTCGCCGAGTGCGACCTGAGCGGCGTCTCCGCGGCCAGCTCGATCTGCTTCGACATGTCCGTGATGGAGATCTTCCCCGCGCTGTGCCGGGGCGGCGCCGTGGTGCTGGTGGAGAGCGCCGTCCACCTGCCCGAGAGCCCGCACGTCGACAAGATCACCCACCTGCACGCCATCCCGTCGGTGATGAACTCCCTGCTCGACGCCGGCGGCCTGCCGCCGAACCTGCGCACCGTCGTGTTCGGCGGCGAGCCCCTGCGGCGCAAGCTGGTGGACCGGGTGTACCAGGAGACCGGCGCCGACCGGGTCTTCAACGCCTACGGACCCACCGAGGGGACCGTCTTCTGCACGTTCGGTCCGGTGCCGAGGGGCGGGACCGGCGAGCCCACGATCGGCTCGCCGTCGGCCAGTGCCCGCGTCTACGTGCTCGACGAGGAGCTCGCGCCGCTGCCGGCCGGCGTGCCCGGCGAGCTGTACCTCGGCGGCGCGGGCCTCGCGCACGGCTACGTCAACCGGCCGCGGACCACCGCCGAACGGTTCGTGCCGGACCCGTTCCTGGACGGCGAGCGCATGTACCGCACCGGCGACGTCGTGAAGTTCACCGACGACGGCGAGCTGGAGTTCGTCGGCCGGACCGACAACCAGGTCAAGGTGCGCGGCCACCGCATCGAGCTGGAGGAGGTCGAGGCCCGGCTGACCGCCCGCCCCGAGGTCCGGGAAGCCGCCGCCGTCGTACGGGGCCGCAGGCTCGTCGGCTACGTCGTGCCGGAGAGCGACCCCCGCGAGGGCGTCTGGCTGGACGCCGCGCTCCAGAGCACCGTCACCGGCAAGCTCGCCGTCGAACTGCCCGAGTACATGGTGCCCGACACGCTGGTGTTCCTGACCGCCCTGCCGCTGACGCCGGGCGGGAAGCTGGACCGCGCCGCGCTGCCGGAGCCGCCGGCCGTCGATACCGGGGCGCCCGTGACGGCCGCCGGCACACCGACCGAGGTGGCGCTGTCGGAGATCTGGGGCCAGTTGCTCGACCTCGAACCGGCGGGCATCGACGTCCGGGCCGCCTTCTACGACCTCGGCGGCGACTCGCTGCTGCTGGTCCGGTTGGCCCGGCTGATGACCCGGCGCTTCGACCGCCGGGTGCGCGTGCCCGACCTCTTCCGCTTCCGTGACATCCACTCCCTCGGCCGCTGGCTCGACGACGAGAGCGGCGCCACCCCCGAGGCGGTCCAGTCGGCCCGCCGCCGGGCCTCCGTCCGCCGCGCCGCGCTGCGCGGCCGCGCCGCCTCCACCGGCAACTGAGCCCCACATCAACCGACTTGATCAGGAGCCTTTCATGTCCGACAGTCCAGAGCAGGACTACGACCCGGGCGACGTGGCCGTCATCGGCATCTCGGCCAAGGCGCCCGGCGCCCGCACCAAGGAACAGTTCTGGGACAACCTCGTGCACGGCAGGGAGTCCGTGACGTTCCTGTCCAAGGACGAGATCAGGGTCGACGAAACCTTGATCAACAACCCGTCCTACGTGCGGGCCTGCGGCGTCCTCGACGGGTACGACGCGTTCGACCCGTCGGTGTTCGGGATCAGCGACCGGATGGCGGCCGCGATGACCCCGGAGAACCGGCTGTTCGTGGAGAGCGCCTGGGAGGCGCTGGAGGACGGCGGCTACGACCCGGACCGGGTCACGGGCGAGGTGGGCATCTACGGGGCCAACAACCCGCAGACCGCCGCGCTCTACAGCTCCCCGCCGGACCGGGTGTCGGTCGGCCCCGAGGCGATCGAGCACGGCCTGGCCTGGTCGCCCGACACCATGACGTCCAACGCGCTGTACTACATGGGACTGACCGGTGAGGCCGTCACCGTCACCACCGCCTGCGCCGGATTCCACTACGCGGTGCACCTGGCCTGCCAGTCACTGCTGCTCGGCCAGACCGACATGGCGATCGCCGGCGGCGCGATGGTCCGCCTGCCGCACCCGCGCGGTCACCTGTGGGAGGAGGGCCGCATCCTGTCGAAGGACGGCCACTGCCGCCCGTTCGACGCGGCCGGCACCGGCGCCGCGCTGTCCAGCGGTGTCGTCACGCTGCTGCTCAAGCCGCTGGCCGAGGCCGTCGCCGCCCGCGACCACGTCTACGCCGTGGTCAAGGGTTCGGCCATCAACAACAACGGCGTCAGCGCGGTGGCCTACGGACTGGCGCAGCCCGAGCGACTGAGCGCCTGCATCGCCAACGCCATGCAGGTCGGTGGTGTCAGTCCGGACACCGTCTCCCTGTACGAGGCGAACGGTCTCGGACTGCCGATGACCGACGAGCTCGAAGTGCACGCGGCGAACATGGCGTTCGGCAAGCAGACCGGCACCTGCTCGATCGGCGGGGTCAAGGGCAACGTCGGCCACGGCGGTGTGGTGGCGGGCGGCTTCGGTGCCCTGAAGGCCGCGATGGGCCTGTACCACCGGAAGCTGGTGCCGACGATCAACCTGACGGAGGTCAACGAGGACATCGACTTCCCCAGCACCCCGTTCGTACCGCAGCGGGAACTGGCCGACTGGGAGCCGGCGGCCGGCATCCGCCGCGCGGGCATCACCGCGATCGGCGGCGGTGGCTACAACGCGCACCTGGTGCTGGAGGAGCCGCCGACGCGCGCCGAGCGGGCCCCCGAGGTCGCCGACCGGCCGCGCCTGGCCACCCTGTCCGCCCTGGACGACGAGGCACTGGCACAGCAGCGGGCGCGACTGCGGGACTGGCTGGAGGCCCGTCCCGAACTCCGCCTGGACGACGTCTGCTTCAGCCTCAACGTGGGCCGTAAGGTGCTGGCCCGCCGCTGGGCGGCCGTGGTCCGCAACCGCGCGGAACTGATCGAGGCGCTGTCCGCCGACTCCCCCCGCGGCCGGACCGTCGCGACCGGCGCCGCGCCGCAGGTGGACGTGGCGTCCCTGCCGCGCAACGACGACGGGATCGTGCCGTCCGGGCAGGACGGACAGGCACTGTTCGACCTCGGCGCCGCCTGGGTGAGCGGTCAGCGGGTCGACTTCGACTCCCTGCACCAGGGGGAGGCCAGTCACCGGGTCTCGCTGCCCACCTACCCGTTCCGGCCGCGTCGGCTCTGGCGTACGGACTGGTGACCGTGACCACACCAGCACTGGACGTCGTGGACCTGGGCGACCCCGCCACGTTCGCGGACCACGACCTCGACGCGTTCTGGCGCACCCTGCGCGACACCTACCCGGTCTACTGGAACCCGCCGGTCGACGGCCGCCGCGGCTTCTGGGTGCTCTCCCGCTACGACGACATCATGGCCGCCTACCGCGACGACGTGCACTTCACGTCGGAGCGCGGCAACGTCCTCGTCACGCTGCTGGGCGGCGGGGACGCCGGTGCCGGTCGGATGCTGGCCGTCACCGACGGGCACCGGCACCACGAGTTGCGGAAGATCCTCCAACGGGTGCTCTCGCCGAGGGTGCTCAGCGAGGTCGCCGCCGCGGTGCGGGTCAACACCCGGCAGCTGATCCGCGAGGCGGTCGAGGCCGGCGGCTGCGACTTCGCCGAGCAGATCGCCAGCCGGATCCCGATGACCACCATCTCGAACCTGCTCGGCGTGCCCGAGCAGGACCGGGACCACCTGCTCGCCCAGACCAAGGCCGCGCTGTCGACCGACGCCGAGGACGTCGACGAGGTCGACTCCGAGATGGCCCGCAACGAGATCCTGATGTACTTCATGGACATGGTCGAGGAGCGGCGGGAGTCGCCCGGCGACGACGTGATCAGCATGCTGGTCGCCAGCTCCATCGACGGCGTGCCGCTGTCCGACGAGGACATCGTGCTCAACTGCTACAGCCTGATCATCGGCGGCGACGAGACCAGCCGGCTGACGATGATCGACGGCGTCCACACCCTGGCGGCCCAGCCCGAGCAGTGGCGGCGGCTCAAACACGGTGAGGTCGCGATCGACACCGCCGTCGACGAGGTGCTGCGCTGGGCGTCGCCCACCATGCACTTCGGGCGCAGCGTGGTCGGCGAGACCGAACTGCACGGCGTGCAGCTGCGCCCGGGCGAGATCGTCACGCTCTGGCACGCCTCCGGCAACCGGGACGAGCGGATCTTCGACCGGCCCGGGACGTTCGACCTCGGCCGCACCCCCAACAAGCATCTGGCCTTCGGCTACGGTCCGCACTTCTGCATCGGGTCGTACCTGGCCAAGGTGGAGATCGCCGAACTGCTCATGGCGTTGCGGGACTTCACGACCGGGTTCGAGACGACCGGTGAGGCGCTGCGGATCCGGTCCAACTTCCTGACCGGGTTCTCGTCGCTGCCGGTGCGGTGGCGACCCGACCACTCCGGAATGAAAGAGGTCGACTGATGAGCGGCAACCCCTTCGACGACGGCGAGGGTGACTGGCTGGTCGTCTCGGACGCCGACGGACGGCACGCCCTGTGGCGCCCGCAGCTACCGGTGCCGAAGGGCTGGCGGATCGTCTACTCCGGCCCGCACCGCGACGGCGCCCTCGACTTCGTCGAGCAGAACGCCGGGGCGACGGCGGGCACGCCGACGGCCTGACCACCGTGGAACGGGGCGCAGGCACCGCGCTCGCCCCCACGGTGCGGGCGCGGTGCTGCTCCGCAGCAACGACAGCGGTGCACGCGCACTGAACAGACACCCGAACGGCGACCGCCTGGAGCGCGAGTGAACATCTACATGTCAGGGCAAGGAGCATTCGCGGTGCAGGTCGCGGATGCCCTGTGGGACGAAGGGCACAAGATCGCGGGCGTGGCCGCCCCCCGGCTGCGCAAGGGGCACTCCGACGAGGGCAACGCCCTGTCCTGGGACCGGCTGCGCTCCTGGGCGTACCCCCGGAGCATCCCGTGGACCGATTCGGCCGAGCTGCGGGCGATGCACATCCCGGACGGGGTGGACGTCATCATCGCCGCGCACTCGCACGCCTTCATCGGCCGCCAGACACGGGCCCGTGCCACCATCGCGACCATCGGCTACCACCCCAGCCTGCTGCCGCTGCACCGCGGCCGGGACGCGATCCGCTGGACGATCCGCGACGGCGACAAGGTCACGGGCGGGAGCGTCTACCACCTCACCGAACGCACCGACGGCGGCCCGATCGCCGCGCAGGAGCACCTGTTCGTGCCCCCGGGCTCGACCCCCCAGAGCCTGTGGCGCGAGCACCTGGCCCCGCTCGGCGTGCGGTTGCTGATGCAGGTGGTCGCCGACCTCGCCGAGGGCCGGCACGTCGAGGTCCCGCAGGACGAGAAGCTGGCGACCTGGGAACCCGCGATGGACACCCAACCACTGTTCAAGCCCGAACTCATCGCACTGCCCGGCACGGCACCGGTCGACGGCAGCAAGTGGGCGCTGCACGCGCGGTGACGAGGGGGTGGACCGGGCCGGGGCCGGGCGGGCCGTAGCCGGCCCGGGCGCCGACTGCCTTGCAGTACAAGCGTGTTGACGCCGGAACACGGGTTTCGGGAAGGTGCGCGGATGGAGACCAGCGAGCTGACGGCCGCCGAACAGCGGGTGTGGCGGGCCTTCGCCCACGGCACCGCGGTCGACTTCCGCGCGCACGAGGACGAGGTGACGCCGTTCGGGAGCGCCTGGGGTGCGGACCGCACGGTGCGCGGTGAGGTGCTGCGCGCGCTCCTGCTGAGCGGGGCCTCGGCCGACGGGGCGATCGCCGGCCTCTGGGTGATGGGGGCACACGTCGCAGGACGGTTGGACCTGGCGCACGGGACCGTTGACGTCCCGATACGGCTGCTCGGTTGTCATTTCGCCCGCGCGCCGGACCTGTTCGGCGCCGGTCTGCGTCACGTGGATCTGAGCCGGTCCCACCTGCCCGGCCTGGAGGCCGCGGACGTCCGCGTGGAAGGGGCGCTGCGGTTGACCGCCTGCCACCTCACCGGCGCCACCCGGCTCGGCGGCGCCGAGGTCACCAGCAGCCTCCACCTCGATCGGACGACGGTGACGGGACCCGTGTGCCTGGACGGCGCCCGCATCGGCGACGCCCTGGTGGTCAAGGGCGCACGGCTGTCCGGCGGTGACGGGGTGGCGCTGAGCGCCGCCAACACGTCCGTGGGCGGCGGGGTCGTCGGCGCGGACCTCGACGCGCACGGCACGCTGCTGCTGACCGGCCTGCGGCTGGGCGGCACCCTCAACCTGGAGGGGGCCCACCTCGCCCGTCCGGGCGGCGCGGCCCTGGCGGCGGCCGTGCTGGCCGTCAACCTCGACGTGCTCTGCAACGGCCTACGCGCCGAGGGCGAGGTGCGTTTCACCCGGTCCCGGATCGGCGGGCGGCTCAGCCTGGAGGGCGCCCGGGTCACCAACCGGGGGCAGGCGGCCGTGCGGCTCGGCGGGGCAGTCGTCGGCGCGGAGGTGGCCGCGGCCGACCTGCGCACCGAGGGGCAGGTCAACCTCAAGGGCGCGACCATCGCGGGCGCGTTGGTGCTCACCGACGCCCGCTTGTCGCACGCCGGCGGCGCGGCCCTCCTGGCCAGCGGGTGTTCGGCCGCACAACTCTGGCTGGACGGAACCGAGTTGGTCGAGGGTCATCTCTCCTTGCGGGGCGCGGTGTTCACCACGGTCCACGCCGCCCCCGAGACCTGGCCGGCCCAGGTGTGGCTGGACGGGCTCACCTACCAGGCACTCTTCCCCCGCCTCGCCCCCGCCCACCGCTTGGCGCCCCTCCGACGCGACGGCGACGGATACGTGCCGCACTCCTACGAACAGCTCGCCGCCGCCTACCTGCGCCTCGGTGACGAGGCGGCCGCCCGCACCGTCCGCCTGGCCAAACAGCGCCACCACCGGTCCACCCGGCCCCGGTCCGCCCGGATCTGGGGGTACGTGCAGGACGCCACCGTCGGCTACGGCTTCCGGCCCCTGCGCGCCACGGGGTGGTTGTGCGCCCTGCTGCTCACCGGTGTCACCGTGTTCGGCCTGCACCCGCCGAGGCCGTCGAAGCTCGGGGAGGGGCCGGACTTCAATCCGTTCGTCTACGTGCTCGACCTGCTGCTGCCGGTGGTCGACTTCGGCCAGGCGAAGGCGTTCCAACCGCAGGGCTGGTACCAGTGGCTGTCGTACCTGTTGACCGCGCTGGGGTGGGTGCTGGCCACCACCGTCGTCACCGGCATCACCCGCACCGTCAGCCGCCCGTGAGCGTGGCCACCGACCGGCCCCCGTTCGGGCGCGTGTCCGGGCCGCCGTCCGTGGGCAGCCCTTGGGCATGGTCGAGCTCCCGCATGTCATCCGCCGGCGCATCGAAGCGCCGCACATCTGGTACGTCGCCACGGTCAACCGGGACGGGTCGCCGCACGTGAGCCCCATGTGGGTCGGCCTCGACGGGGACCTGGTGCTGTTCAACACCTCGGTCGGTCGGGTCAAGGAGCGCAACCTGCGCCGTGACCCGCGCGTGTGCCTGTCCCACGCGGACCCGGACGACCCCTACGACCGGGTGCAGATCCGCGGGCGCGCCGTCCGTTTCGTCGAGGGCCCGGAGGCGGACCGCACCATGGACGCGCTGGCCCGGGTCTACCGCGGCACCGACCGCTACGAGTGGGGAATCCCCGGTGAGGAGCGCGTCGTCGTCCTGATCGAGCCACTGCGGGTGAGCCGGGTGGTGGGGGTGGAGCCGCTGCCCAAGGGGGCGCCCGGGGCCTGAGTCCGCTCCGAAGTACCGGGGAGCCGACGGACGTTGCGCCGCCCGTTCGGTCCGGAACCGGCTCCCCTACCCCCGTTCTGCCTGGTCACACGTGTCGCCCGCGGTGACCTCGCTCATGGGCAACTCCCGTGCGAAACCGTACGATTGCCCGCCGCTCCGGTCGGGGCGGTGGGCAGTCCTCGGAGGAACGGAAACCATGGCAGTACGAGCAAGGGGCAAGCTGGCGGTCTTCGGCACCGCGGGGGTGCTGGCCGCCGCGGTCTTCGCGGGCGGCGCCCTGTGGCCGGGCGGCAACGAGGCCGAGGCCGTCGGATCGTCGTCGCGGGTGGCGTCGGCGGAACTGAGACACTGGCCCGCGCCGGTGGCCGAGAAGCTCGGCGAGGTCATCACGGCGAACGAGCACAAGGGCGCCTACGCGGTCTTCGACGCGGACAACACCACGTACCGCAACGACTTGGAAGAGGCGCTGCTCCCCTTCTTGGAGATGAAGGGCGTCCTGACCCGCACCGCCATGGCGCCGTCCCTGAAGGTCATCCCCTTCAAGGACACCGCGACGCACAAGGAGAGCCTGTACAGCTACTACAACCGCCTGTGCGAGGTCGACGACCAGGTCTGCTACCCCTGGGCGGCCCAGGTCTTCTCGGGCTTCACCCTCAAGCAGCTCAAGGGGTACGTGGACGAGCTGCTGGCCTACCGCAAGCCGATCCCCGCCGAGTACTACGCGGACGGCAAGCTCACCAGGACGGAGGTGCAGGCCCCCCGCTTCTCCCGCGGCATGCAGGAGCTCTACCACGCACTGCGCAGGCACGGCGTGGAGGTGTACGTGGTGAGTGCGGCGTCCGAGGACTTGGTGCGGATGGTGCTGAGCGACCCCCGGTACGGGTACGACGTGAAGCCGGAGAACGTCATCGGCGTCTCCATGCTCCTCAAGGACCGCACCACGGGCGACGTCACCAGTGCCCGCAAGGAGATCGCGGCCGGTCGCTTCGACCCGAAGAAGCTCGCCGACCGGGAGTTGACGCCGACCCTGTGGGCCCCGTTGACCTGGTACGAGGGCAAGCCGGCGGCGATCAACACCTACATCGACGAGTGGCGCAAGCCGATCCTCGCGGCGGGTGACACCCCCAAGAGCGACGGTCCGATGCTCTTCCATTCCACGGACGTGGAGCACGGTGGCGTCCGGGTGTGGGTGAACCGCAAGGAGAGCTCGATGAAGGAGCTCGACGCGATGAAGCGGGCCAACGCCCAACGCCAGAAGGAATTGGGCCAACAGGTCACCGCCGACAAGCACTGGCTGACGGTGACGCCCGAGCAGATCGACTGAGGTAGCCCCGGCCACGTCGCGCGCCGGAGGGACTGCGGCTTCCTCCGGCGCCCCCGGGGTGGGCATGTCTTGCTCCGGTTCGTCCCGGAGTCGACCGTCGATCAGGCACGGACGGCCCGGAGGGCGCGCCGACCGGCGCACGACGGCCCCCTATGCTGGAGGCCGCCCGGCCGAAAATGACCGGGTCGACGACGCGGGAGGGGTTTGTGGCAGCGCTGGATCCGGACGACCCGCGTTCCATCGGCGGATACCAGTTGTTGGGGCGGCTGGGTGCCGGCGGCATGGGGCGGGTCTTCCTCGGGCGTTCGCCCGGTGGCCGCCAGGTCGCGGTCAAGGTGGTGCACGCGGCGCTGGTCGACCAGCCGGACTT
>LIQL01000408.1 GCA_001418405.1 Streptomyces diastatochromogenes
AGGATGCCGCACGTGGCGCCCCCGGCCGGACCTCGTCGGGGCGCTGCTGCTCGCCGCGGGCGCCACCTGCGGCATCCTGCTGGCCCGTTGGGGCGGCAGCCGCTACCCCTGGGACGCGCCGGTGGTCCTCGGCCTCGCCGCCGGCGCACTCGGCGCCGCCGCGCTCCTCCCGATCGCCGCACACCGCGCCGCCGCACCACTGATCCCGCCGGCACTCCTGCGCAACGTCCTGGTCGGGCGCACCGGACTGGTCGCCGTCGTCCTCGCCGTCGCCGTCTACGGGGCGCTGCGCCACCTCCCGACGTTCCTCCGGGTGGCCGGCGGCGCCACGGCCACCGCCTCCGGGCTGCTGATGCTGCCTCTGGCGGGCGCGTTGGTGCTGGCCGCGCTCACCGGCGACCGGTTGATCCGCCGCACCGGCCGCCTCACGGTGTTCGCGATCCTGGGCTGCGCGGTGGCCGCGGCAGGCGGCTGGCTCCTGTGCCACCTGCGGCCGGAGACCTCCCGTCCGGTCTTCGCCCTGTGGACGGGCCTTGTCGGACTGGGCCTCGGCCTGGCGCTGCCGGTGCTCGTCCTGGCCGTCCGCAGCGCCGTGCCCGCCCCGGACCCGGCCGGCGCCGTCCGCTGCCTGCGACGGCTCGCCGGCGGCGTCGGCGCGGCCCTGTCCGTCGCGCTCCTCGTCGACCACCTCGCCGCCCAGCTGCCCGCCCCCGGCCCGCTCGCCCCACGACTGGCCGGGGCCCTGCCGGGCGCGCTGCGGGACGGCTACACCGCCTACGCGACGGCCGTGCCCAGGAGCTTCCTCTTCCTCGTACCGGCCCTCGGGCTGGCCTTCCTGTTCGCCGTCTTCCTGAAAGGGAGCCCCCTGGTGTCCCACGCTCCGCACACCCCGCACCCGCCCTACGGCGACCCGAGGGACGCCGCCGCCGTCCCGCCGGCCCGCTCCGCTGCCGACGCCACCCCCAACTCCACCACGAACAGCAGCGGTTACCCCACGAACCATGCGGCCCACGCGGCCCACCCTGGTGTGACCGTGCCGGCCGGCGTCCCGGTGTGCGGCACGGTCCAGCACCACGACGGCAGCGTCGTGCCGCGGGCCGCGCTCACCCTCATCGACGTCTCCGGACGGCAGATCGGCCGCGGCGCCACCGGGGAGGACGGCCGGTACGCGCTGAGCACCCCCGGAGCCGGTGCGTACGTCCTGATCGCGGCGGCCGGCGGGCACCAGCCGCAGGCCGTCACGGTGACCGTCGGCGAACGCCCGGTCGAGCTGGACGTCGTGCTCGGCGGTGCCGGGCGGTTGGCCGGCGCGGTCAGCACCGCCGACGGCACCCCGGTGCGCGACGCCGCGGTCACCTTGACCGACGTCCGCGGCGAGGTGGTCGCCACCACCCGCAGCGGACGCGAAGGCGGCTACGTCATCGGGGAGTTGGTGGCCGGTGAGTACACCCTCGCCGCCAGCGCCCCGGCGTTCCGGCCGGCCGCGCTCCCGGTGACCGTCCAGGCGTCCCGCGAAACCCGCCAGGACGTCGAACTCGCCGGCGGCGCGGTGCTGCGCGGCACCGTACGGGCCGGCGGCGGACGCCCCGTCGAGGACGCCCGGGTCACCCTCCTCGATGCCGCCGGCAACGTCGTCGACACCGCCACCACCGGCTCCGACGGGCTGTTCCGCTTCGTGGACCTCTCGTCGGGCGAGTACACCGTGGTCGCCGCCGGGTACCCGCCGGTCGCCACGGTCCTGAGGGTGGCGGGCGGCGGCCGCACCGAACGGGACCTCCACTTGGGGCACGAGGACTGACGTGCCGTCACCCACCGGGTCGGGCGGGGCGACGGCGGGGGCCGCACGGTCGCCGTGCCGGGCGCGCCCCGCACCGCCTCCCGCTACTGCCCCTCGGCCTCCTCCTGCTGGCGGGCGGCGAGGATCGCGGCCACCGCCTCGCCGATGAACGCCTCGGCTGCGGCCTTCTCGACGCCGAGGTCGGTGAGCAGACCGGAGCCGTTCTCCTGCTCCAACAGGGCCAGCAGGAGGTGTTCGGTGCCGATGTAGTTGTGGCCCAGCCGCAGGGCCTCGCGGTAGGTGAGTTCCAGCGCCTTGCGGGACTGGGCGTCGAACGGGGTGAGGGCGGGCAGCTCCTCGACCGCGGGCGGCAGCGCCGCGGTCGCGGCCTCGCGGAGGGCCTGGGGCGTCACGCCCTGGTCCGCCAGCGCCCGCACGGCGAGCGCCTCCGGTTCGCGCAGCAGGCCGAGGACGAGGTGCTCGGGGCGGATCTCGTCGTTCCGGGCGGCGTGGGCCTCGTTCTGCGCCCCGACCACCACGTTCCGGGCTCGTTCGGTGAAGCGGCTGAAGCCCTGGGAGGGGTTGAGGTCCGAGCCCGCGCCCGAAGCCTTGGGTACGAAGCGCTTCTGTGCGGCCTGCTTGGTGACCCCCATGCTCTTGCCGATGTCGGTCCAGGACGCGCCCGAGCGCCGGGCCTGGTCCACGAAGTGCCCGATGAGGTGGTCGGCCACCTCGCCGAGGTGGTCCGCGGCGATCACGGCGTCGGAGAGCTGCTCCAGCACGTCGGAGTGGGTCTTCTTGATGCCCTCGATCAGATCGTCGAGGCGGACGGGATGCGTCATGCGAGCGGATTCTGTCATGCGTCAACCATAGGTTGACGATCATGGGACGTCAACCCGAAGTTGACGACGAGATGGTGAGGCGATCCCGGTCGGCCACATCCCGGTCGGCCACGGGGTCATCCGTTCAGGCGCCGGACGCCTCCGTGGGGGCGGCGCCGACGGTGGCCCCCTGGTGGTCGGCGGCGCCCGCCAGGTCCCGGTGGATGACCTTGGCGGCCGCCTCCACCGTGGCCACCCCGTAGCCCATGGTGTCGCTGCCCGTGGAGAGGAGGGCCATCCCGTAGTCGTTGCCGTTGCCGCGGAACACGCCGACGCTGTGCACCCGCCAGCCCTGGTGGGCGCGCGACAGCCAGCCGTTCTTGAGGTGCGCGGTCGCCGACGCCGGCGCGCCCGCGGGCACGCCCCAGCGCTGCTCGGGGACGACCTTCCGCATCAGGTCGAGGGCGTAGGCGCGGGACGCCGTGCCCAGCACCGCGTTGTCCGTCGTCAGCAGCCGCAGCAGGGTGAGTTGGTCGGCGGCGGTGATCTGGGTGAGGCCCCAGGAACCGCCGGGGCCGGGCACGGTTTGCCGCATGCCGGCCAGGTCCAGGAAGTGCTGGACCGCGGGCCTGCCGACCTGGTGCCACAGCGCGTCGGTCGAGGCGTTGTCCGACTTCGTGATCATGGCTGTGGTCAGCGCGACCTCGTGCGGCGTCAACGTCCGGTGCGCCTCCTCCGCCTGCCGCAGCAACGTCCCGAGGACCGTGACCTTGACGACGCTCGCGGAGTCGAACGACGTGCCCGCCTGGAACTCGCAGCTGGTTCCGGAGGGTCGGTCGTAGAGGGCGACCGCCGAGGTGCCCCGGCGGTCCTGGAGCGCATCGGCGAGGTCATGGGACAGGGTGGGGGCCAGGCCCGGCCGGTCGGAGGTGCAAAGGACGCGGGCGTCCCCCACGGTGTCGCTGCCGGTGCTCGCCGAGGCGGGGCTCGCCGTGCTCCATGCCGTGAGCGCGGCGCCGGCGGCCACGAGGGCGGCCAGCCCGCGACGCGTGCGGCGTGCGGTGCGTGATGCGTGCATAGGCGTGGTGTCCTGTCCCACTGTGCGCGCCGCCCGCCTGGCATCCCTGGGGGAGCCCACCCGGTATCCCACCGGCTACGGCGATCAAGCGGCGACCGTGCCCTGGTAGCGGGCACCCCGCAAGAATGCGGGCCGATCGGCCGATGGGAAAAGACCGGACGGGTGTGATATGCGCCAAACGGACATTGACGTCATCGCGCCCGGCGGGCCGGAGCGCCGCTCGGCCCGCGGCCCCGCCCCGGCGTCCTCGTAGGCGCCGCCGCAGGCTCGGGCGGACCGCCGCGACCATCCCCGGAGGTGGACGCCTTGCCGTGCTCCCACGAGCCGCCGCGCACGCCGTTTCGCGCAGGCCGCGACGCGCCATCGGGGCGCCGGTCGACACCACCGCCCCGATGCGCCCCGATCCCGCGGCGAACCGCCGCCCGTCTACGGCAGCAACGGCTGGACCGGGTCCATCCACCAGGCGGCGGTGGCCCCCGGCAGCGTCCCGGCCGGACAGTCGCCGCTGGCCAGTAGGGGTGCACCGGTCACCGGCGCCGGCACCGGCCCGGTGCCGAAGTTCACCGCGCAGACCAGACCGTCACCGCGGACGAACGCCAGCACCTGCGGCGGCGATTCCAGCCAGCGCAACGTGCCGTCCCCCAACTGGGGAAGGCCCCGGCGCAACTGGAGCGCCTCGCGGTACAGATGCCAGAAGGAGCCGGTGTCGGCCACCGCCCGCTCCGCGGTGTGCGCCGCGAACGACGCCGGCTGCGGCAGCCAGGTCGACGCCGCCCCGGGCGCGCTGAAGCCGTACGGGGCGGCCTCCCCCGACCAGGGCAGCGGCACCCGGCAGCCGTCGCGGATGTGCTGCCGGCTGCCCGTGCGGTGGAAGATCGGATCGGTGAGCACGTCGTCCGGCAGGTCGTCGACCTCGGGCAGGCCCAACTCCTCGCCCTGGTAGACGTACGCGGCGCCGGGCAGGGCCAGCATCAGCAGCGCCGCGGCGCGCGCCCGGGCCGGGCCCGACGCGCCCGCCGGGGTGCCCGCTTCGCCGGCGTAGCGGGTGACGGTGCGCACCTGGTCGTGGTTGTTGAGCACCCAGGTGACGGTGGAACCGGTGTCCGCGATGTCGGTCAGCGCCTCGGAGATCACCTTGCGGAAGAGGTCGACGTCCCAGCGCGCGGTCAACAGGTGGAAGAAGAACGCCTGGTGGAGCTCGTCGGGCCGCACGTAGGCGGCCTGCTCGCCCGGGGTGCGCACCGAGACCTCGCCCACGAGCAGCCGGTCGTGGCCGTCCCGGGCGGTGTACTCCTCGCACAGTGCCCGCCACTCGCGCCACACCTGGTGCACCTCGGGTTGGTTCCAGGCCAGCGGGTTGACCGAGTCGCGGGTGCGCTCGTCGGCCTCCGGGTCGGGGGAGTCGGGGAGCTCGGGGTGCTTGAAGAGCCCCGCCGCCACGTCGATGCGGAAGCCGTCCACGCCGCGGTCCAACCAGAAGCGCAGCACCTTGTCGAAGTCGGCCGCCACGTCGGGGTTGCGCCAGTTGAGGTCGGGCTGCTCGGGCGTGAACATGTGGAGGTACCACTGCCCCGGGGTGCCGTCCTCCTCGGTGATGCGGGACCAGGCGGGGCCGCCGAACATCGCCCGCCAGTTGTTGGGCGGCAGCTCACCGTGCTCCCCGCGCCCGTCCGCGAAGTGGAAGAGCGCCCGCGACGGCCCGCCGGGTCCCTCCTCCAGCGCCGAGCGGAACCAGGGGTGTTCGCTGGAGCAGTGGTTCGGGACGATGTCCAGCAGCACCTTCAGGCCGAGGCGGTGGGCGTCGGCCATCAGCCGGTCGAACTCGTTGAGGTCGCCGTAGGCGGGGTCGACGTCGCGGTAGTCCGCCACGTCGTAGCCGTGGTCGTGCTGCGGGGACGGGAAGAACGGGCTGAGCCAGATCCCGTCCACGCCGAGCTTCTTGAGGTACGGCAACCCCTCCCGGACGCCGGCCAGGTCTCCGGTACCGTCTCCGGTGGTGTCGCGGAAGCTGCGGACGTAGACCTGGTAGATGACCGCATCGCGCCACCAGCGCTGGGCCGTGTCCTGGGCGGGGGTCGGAAGGCCGCGATCTGCGGTGGCTGTGAGCATCTGCCGGATCCACTTCTTACGGTGCAAGTCGGCGCGGCGGCTTGCGAGTTGCTGTTATGCATGCATGTTAGGTAGCCGCATCTTTTCGGTGTCAACTGAATGTCGAAAGTCGAACGGTACGTGCCCGGATTTGTGGGGTATGGCGTCTCGATCCCGCCTGGAATGACATCCGGCGGATGCTCGCGTGATCCTCAACTCCCTTGCTCTGTAGGCGAGTAGGGAGTAGCTACATGAGTGCGGACCGTAGGGGCTCACCTCACGGAACGTGGTGCGGTCGCCACCCGGCGTCGGCCCCGATACCGCCTTCCGGTATACCTGTTAGCCGTTGTGGAGGGGGCTGCGCGCCCTCCGCAGGAACGGCCTCCGTGCGAGGACTTGGGGACAAGACTTCCGGAGGAAGACCTCTGAGGCGGGACGGTCACCGGCCGGGCCCGCTCCGGACCGGACGGTCGCTTCGGCAACCGCCGTTGCGGCAGCAGGCGTTGTCGTGCACGCCGATGCGGGTAACGGGGCGGGCGGGGCGCGCCGAGGGGCGGA
>LIQL01000409.1 GCA_001418405.1 Streptomyces diastatochromogenes
CCAGCGGCGGTTCGACGCCGGGTACCGGGCGGCGCGGGCGGCGCTGCGCTCCGGCGAGCTGGGCTGGCTGCACACCCTGCGGGCCTGCACCAGCGACCAGTCGCCGCCGCCGGCCGCCTTCATCCCCACCTCCGGCGGACTTTTCCGGGACTGCAGCATCCACGACTTCGACGTCATGCGCTGGCTGACCGGTCGCGAGGTCGTCTCCGTCTACGCCCAGGGGGCCAACCGCGGCGCGGACTTCTTCGCCGCCGGCGACGACGTCGACACCTGCGCCGCGCTGCTGCGCTTCGACGACGACACCCTGGCCACGGTCACCGCGACCCGCTACAACGGCGCGGGCCACGACGTCCGGCTGGAGGTCTGCGGCTCCGCCGGGGCCCGCTTCGTCGGCCTGGACGACCGGGCGCCGATGCCGTCCGCCGAGACCGAACTGTCCTGGCGCCGGGCGGAGGCCCCGTACGCGACGTTCATGGAGCGGTTCCACGACGCGTACGTGACCGAACTGGAGGTCTTCGCCGAGGTGGCCGCGGGCCGCGCACCCAGCCCGTGCACCCCCGCCGAGGCGTTGGAGGCGCTGTACGTGGCGGAGGCGTGCGACCGCTCGCGCCGGACCGGCCGGCCGGTGGCCGTGGCGGACGTGCGGGCGGCCGGGGCCGACGGTGCGACACCCGGCGCATGACCGGCACCCGGGTCCCGACGGGGCGGTCGCAGGTCGGGGCCGTGAGGTGCGCCGTCAGCGGCGGGCGGGCGCTGCGCCGGTGGCCAGGGCTAGCCCCGGCCACCGGTCGTCGCTCCCGGCAGCGTCGCCCGCCACTCGTTGGCCCGTAGCAGATGGTCCTTGGGATACGTGATCTCGCACGGCCCCAGGAGGGTGAAGCCGGCTTTGCGGCACACCGCGTTGGACGCGGCGTTGGCCACGGCGGGGAAGGCGTGGACGGTGCGGTGGCGGCCCTCCGCGGCGGCGGCCGCGAGGACCTGCCGCACCGCGCTCGCCGCGATGCCGCGCCCCTGGAACGCGGAGAGCACGCACCAGCCCGCCTCGTAGACGGACGCGTCCCGCCACTGCGCCTCCCAGAAGCCGACGGTGCCGACGGCTTCGCCCCGCGGCAGCAGGATGCGGTACATCCGGCCCGGGCCCTCGCCGCCGAGGTATCTCAGGTGGCGGCGGTCGAGCTGCTCCACGGTCTCGGGTCCACCCAAGTGGCGGGTCATCTCGGGGGTGTTGGCCTGCTCCAGCAGTGCGCGGTCGGCCGCCGTCCAGGGCGCGATCCGCACCGCGGGGGCGGCTTCGCGTGCTGCGGTTTCCCGTTCCGCCGTCATGCCCCCAACGTTACGGACGACCACTGACAGTCACACCGCGGTGATCGACGACGCCTGGTCACCGCCCTCCTCGCGGTCCGTGCGGGGAGGGTTGCCGGGGGCCCGACGCGCGGCCCGGGCGCGCAGTGCGCGGCGGTGGACGACCCACTGGACGGCGGCCCCGGCGGCGGCCACGAGGACGGAGACACCGATGCCGATGGCCGCGGCGTAGAAGGGGTTTCCGGCGGCGGCGCTGCCGAGGTAGCCGAGGCCGACGGAGTAGGTGGCCCACAGGGACTCGGCGAGACCGGCGCCGATCAGGTACTTGCGCAGCGGGTAGTGCAGCACCCCGCAGGCCAGGGCCCCGGCGATCCGCCCGCTGGGCAGGAACCGCACGGCGATCATGAAGGGCACGCCGTGGCTCCGGATCCGCCGGGACGTCCACGCGAGTGCCCAGGCTGACGCGCGGCGGGACGGGTGGCAACGCGTGCGGCCCCGGGCGTCCCGGGGTTGGCTCGATACCCCTAGGGGGTATACAGTGACGAAAGTCGGGAGGACGACACCGGCCGCCACCGCGCTCCCTCACGCCGCTTGGGCACCACACTGGGCGCAACGGCCACATCGCCCGTACCGGCGCATGTCGGCACACACGGCACCACGAGGAGAAACCCATGGCTGAGAACGGCTCCTGCTGCACCCCCGAAGGCTCCTGCCACACCGGCGGCGGCACCGCCGTCGAGGTCGGCGCGGTGACCACCACCTACAAGGTCACCGGCATGACCTGCGGCCACTGCGAGGGTGCGGTGTCGTCCGAGATCGGCGAGATCGCCGGCGTGAGCGCGGTGCAGGCGGTCGCGGCGACCGGCCTGGTGACCGTCACCTCGAAGGCGCCGCTGGACGAGGCCGCGGTCCGCGAGGCGGTCGACGAGGCGGGCTACGAGCTCGTCGGTCTCGCCTGACGCCGGCGCACGCACACTCACGAGGCGCAGGGCGCTCCGCTGCCGGCGGGGCGCCCTGCGCCTCGTGCGCACGCAGCGGGACCGCCCGCAATCGGGCACTGACGGTAATCGCCGCAGACCGGGACGATCAGCGACGAACGGTCACAACCTCAGAGCTTGGTCACAAAAATTCACATGGCCCTTACAACTCGCACAACACCCATACGTCGGGGCGGCGATCTACAAAAGGAAGCCCTTGACCAGATTCGCCCCCATATGGCATGAGACCCAGATCACACTCATCGGAACGTAACCATTGAGGGGGGTCGCGAGTCTAACCGGGCAGTGCAGGCACCCCGGCGGGGCTTGCACTGCGACAGCCGTGCAGGGTCTTTGGGGGACCGTGTTCGGCTCCGCGTTGGCCGGGGCGACGCGCCCGGGGAGCTTTGAGCGGCCCTCCCGAATGTGCGCGTCCCGGCAGAGCGCGGTGCAACCCGGAACGCCCGGACGGATCCCGTGGGGGGAATCCGCACCGGGACACGGGAAGCGCCCCGCACTCTGGACCCGTGGGGGGATCCGGAGGCGGGGCGCTTTCTCTTTCCCGCGCACCGCGGCGCCGGCGCGCGGCCGGCACGACCCGCGAGGGCACGGGAACGCATTTGCGCGATTATCGATCACCGGTGTGCAACGGCTGGTGTCGGCCCAGCCGTTACGCCGGGGCCGGGTTCAGCGCTCCTGGACGGGCACGAAGTCGCGCTCGACGACGCCGGTGTAGACCTGCCGCGGACGGCCGATGCGGGAACCGGGCTCGGTGATCATCTCGTGCCACTGGGCGATCCAGCCGGGCAGCCGGCCGAGCGCGAAGAGCACGGTGAACATCTCGGTCGGGAAGCCCATCGCCCGGTAGATCAGGCCGGTGTAGAAGTCGACGTTCGGGTAGAGCTTGCGCTCGACGAAGTAGTCGTCGGCCAGCGCGTGCTCTTCCAGCTTCAGGGCGATGTCGAGGAGCTCGTCGCTCTTGCCGAGCGCCGAGAGGACGTCGTGCGCCGCCGCCTTGATGATCTTCGCCCGGGGGTCGAAGTTCTTGTAGACGCGGTGCCCGAAGCCCATGAGCTTCACGCCGTCTTCCTTGTTCTTCACCTTGCGGATGAAGGTGTCGACGTCGCCGCCGGCGTCCCGGATGCCTTCCAGCATCTCCAGCACCGACTGGTTGGCGCCGCCGTGCAGCGGGCCCCAGAGGGCGTTGATGCCAGCCGAGATCGAGGCGAAGAGGTTCGCCTGCGAGGAGCCGACCAGGCGCACGGTGGAGGTCGAACAGTTCTGCTCGTGGTCCGCGTGCAGGATGAGCAGCTTGTCGAGCGCGCTGACCACGACCGGGTCCAGGTCGTACTCGGCGGCGGGGACCGAGAAGGTCATCCGCAGGAAGTTCTCGACGTAGCCGAGGTCGTTGCTCGGGTAGACGACCGGGTGGCCGACCGACTTCTTGTAGGCGTAGGCCGCGATCGTCGGAAGCTTGGCCAGCAGGCGGATCGTGGAGATGTGCCGCTGCCGCTCGTCGAACGGGTTGTGGCTGTCCTGGTAGAACGTCGACAGCGCGCTGACCACGGAGGACAGCATGGCCATCGGGTGGGCGTCCCGGGGGAAGCCGTCGTAGAAGCGCTTGACGTCCTCGTGCAGCAGGGTGTGGTACGTGATGTCCTGCTTGAAGGCCGCCAGCTCATCGACGGTGGGCAGCTCACCGTTGATGAGGAGGTAGGCGGTCTCCACGAACGTGCTGCGCTCCGCGAGCTGCTCGATCGGGTAACCGCGATAACGAAGGATGCCCTTCTCGCCGTCGAGATAGGTGACCGCGGACTGGTACGCCGCGGTGTTGCCGTAACCGGAATCCAGGGTCACCAGACCGGTCTGGGCGCGCAGCTTCGAGATGTCGAAGCCCTTGTCGCCGACCGAGCTGTCGACGATCGGGTAGCTGTATTCGCCGTCCCCGTAACGCAGTACTACAGAGTTGTCGCTCACGTCATCCCTCACCGACGTTGTGCCTCTTCTTCGAGGTGCCCTGACTGCCTATACCTTCCCCCATTTGGACCTTGGATGTGCACTCGGGGTCGGCCATAGGGCCTCATCGCGGCACTCAGTGCCGCGTACGGGGTCCATCCTGCTCCCGTTCGCCCCGATTGGGAAAGAGGGGCGACCTCACCTCACTCCGGCGAGCCGGTGATCCAGGGCCGTATGCCTCCGACCGGCGGATACCGTCCGCACGGCCTGTCCGAGGGCCCTGCGGGACCCCACCAGCACCACCAGGCGCTTCGCCCGCGTCACCGCCGTGTAGAGCAGATTGCGCTGGAGCATCATCCAGGCGCTGGTGGTGACCGGAATCACCACCGCCGGGTACTCGCTCCCCTGGGAGCGGTGGATCGTCACCGCGTAGGCGTGGGCGAGCTCGTCCAGTTCGTCGAAGTCGTACGGGACCTCCTCGTCCTCGTCCGTGAGGACCGTCAGGCGCTGCTCGACGACGTCGAGGCCCGTGACCACCCCCACGGTGCCGTTGAAGACGCCGTTGCGGCCCTTCTCGTAGTTGTTCCTGATCTGGGTGACCTTGTCGCCGACGCGGAAGACCCGGCCGCCGAAGCGGCGCTCGGGGAGGTCCGGGCGGGCCGGGGTGACCGCCTGCTGGAGCAGGCCGTTGAGCGATCCCGCGCCGGCCGGGCCGCGGTGCATCGGGGCCAGCACCTGGACGTCCCGGCGCGGGTCGAGGCCGAACTTCGCCGGGATGCGGCGCGCCACCACGTCCACCGTCAGCCGGGCGGCCTCCTCCGCGTCCTCCTCCGGGAACAGGAAGAAGTCCGGCAGGCCGCTGGTCAGCGGCGGGACGCCGGAATTGATGCGGTGCGCGTTGGTGACCACACCGGACTGCTGGGCCTGGCGGAAGATCTTCGTCAGCCGGACGGCGGGCACGGGCCCGTCCGGCGCCCGGCCGTCCTCCCCCTCGGACGTGCCGCGCCCGGCCCCTCCCCCGGCGAGCAGATCGCGCAGCACCTCGCCGGCACCCACCGACGGCAGCTGGTCGACGTCCCCCACCAGCAGCAGGTGGGCGCCGGGCGGCACCGCCTTGACGAGCTTGTTCGCCAACAGCAGATCGAGCATCGACGCCTCGTCGACCACCACCAGATCGGCGTCCAGCGGGCGGTCCGCGTCGTAGGCGGCGTCCCCGCCCGGCTTGAGCTCCAGCAGGCGGTGGACCGTGGAGGCGTCCGCGCCCGTCAACTCCGCCAGCCGCTTGGCGGCCCGGCCCGTGGGGGCCGCCAGCACCACCGTGGCGCGCTTGGCGCGGGCCAGCTCGACCACCGAGCGGACGGTGAACGACTTGCCGCAGCCCGGGCCGCCGGTGAGCACCGCGACCTTGCTCGTCAGCGCCAGCCGGACCGCCGCCTGCTGCTCGGGGGCCAACTGCGCCCCCGTGCGCCGCGCCAACCACGCCAGCGCCTTGTCCCAGTCCACGTCCTGGAAGGCGGGCATCCGGTCGTCGTCCGTGCGCAGCAGTCGGGTCAGCCGCCCGGCCAGGGAGATCTCGGCGCGGTGGAACGGCACCAGGTACACCGCGGTGACCGGAGCACCGTCCTCCGGGCCGGGCACCTTCTCGCGGACCACGCCCTCCGGGTCCTCGGCCAGCTCGGCCAGACAGTCGATGACCAGCCCGGTGTCCACCTGGAGCAACTTCACCGCGTCCGCGATCAGTTGCTCCTCGGGCAGGAAACAGTGGCCCTGGTCGGTGGACTGCGACAGAGCGTACTGGAGGCCGGACTTGACCCGGTCCGGGCTGTCGTGCGGGATGCCCACCGCCTGGGCGATCCGGTCGGCGGTCAGGAAGCCGATGCCCCAGACGTCGGCGGCCAGGCGGTAGGGCTGGTTCCGCACCACGGAGATCGACGCGTCGCCGTACTTCTTGTAGATCCGCACGGCGATGGAGGTGGACACGCCGACGCCCTGGAGGAAGACCATCACCTCCTTGATCGCCTTCTGCTCCTCCCACGCGGCGCCGATCAGCTTGGTCCGCTTGGGCCCCAGGCCGGGCACCTCGATCAGCCGCCCGGGCTCCTGCTCGATCACGTCGAGGGTGTCGATGCCGAAGTGCTCGGTGATGCGGTCCGCGATCCGGGGGCCGATGCCCTTGATGAGGCCCGAGCCGAGGTAGCGGCGGATGCCCTGGACCGTGGCCGGCAGGACGGTGGTGTAGTTCTCCACCGTGAACTGCTTGCCGTACTGGGGATGGGAACCCCAGCGGCCCTCCATCCGCAGCGACTCCCCCGGCTGCGCACCCAGCAGGGCGCCGACGACGGTCAGCAGGTCGCTGGAGCCGCGGCCCGTGTCGACCCGGGCGACCGTGTAGCCGTTCTCCTCGTTGGCGTACGTGATCCGCTCCAGGACCCCTTCCACCACCGCTGCGTTGACCATGCCTCGACGGTACCGCCGGGGACCGACAGCGGTGCGGGCGGCGGGTTCCG
>LIQL01000041.1 GCA_001418405.1 Streptomyces diastatochromogenes
GGGTGGGGTCGGTGCGGCGGGGGAGTTCGGGGCGTGCGCGGAAGCGATCGGGGCTGGGCGCGACTGGTCCGTTCCGCTCGCCGGGTTGTGCGGCTTCTGCGGACTTTGCGGGTTCTGCGCGCTCTGTGAGTTCTGTGAGTTCCGTGCGCTCTGCGGGTTCGAAGCGTTCATGATTCGAGGGTATGGAACCTTCAGAAAAATATGAAGTGCACGAAAGTGTGAAGAAGGACAGCGTGAAGAGGGGACGGCGCGGCGGCCGTCAGGTGCGGGCCGCCGCACCCGCCGTGACGCCCCGGGCCCGTTCGCGCACTTCGGTGACGGCCGTCAGCAGCACCACGGAGTCCTCCAGCGCCTGGAGGCCGTGTCGGGCGTGCGGGATCGCCGCGACGTGACCCGCGGTCAACTCCTGTCCGCCGCCCGGCCCGGTCAGCCGGACCCGGCCGCGCAGCACCTGCAGGCTGGCCGCCGGCGGCGCGTTGTGTTCGTCGAGCGCGGTGCCGGCCAGCAGCGCGATCACGGTCTGGCGGAGCGGCCCGTCGTGGACGAAGAGGTGGGCGCTGCGGCCGTGGGCGGAAGCCCTGGCGTCGTCGAGTTGGTCGCGGACGAGGGTTTCGAGGTTCACCATGACGCGCGCCTTTCGGGTGCGGGCCGGCCTTCGGGCCGGGACCGGCGGCGGGGCTCCTTCCTCCATCGTTCTCCGTGCCCCGCACGGCGCAACCGGGACGTTCCCCGGCGGACGACGCGAACCCGGAGGCAATGGGACGTCCGGGTGCTTGCGGGCAAAGGGCGGCCCGCCGTGCGCTAGTTGATCACTGAGGTCCGTACGATGCGAGGCGATCCCTTGATCGAAAGATTGAAAGATCGACGCGCCGGAGAGCCGAAACGTGCGACGTACCAGTCCCACACCCAACCCGACCGCGAAGGCTGTGTGACCGTGGCCGACCCCACCGCCCTGAACGACCCCGCCGCCGCCCCCGCACCCGTCGGGGCGCCGGCGCGCTTCTTGACCGTGATGACGACCACCGACAGCGAGCAGAAGGCCGAACGGCTGGCCCGCGGCGCCATCGAGGGCCGGCTCGCGGCATGCGCCCAGATCAGTGCGCCGGTCACGTCGGTGTTCCGTTGGAACGGCGCCGTGGAGACCAACCAGGAATGGCAGGTGCTGTTCAAGACGGCGAGCGCCCGCTACGCGGCGCTGGAGGCGTACTTGCTCGACGCGCACGACTACGACACCCCGGAGATCATCGCCACCCCGGTCACCCACGGTGGCGCCGGGTACCTCGCCTGGGTCGCAGAGGAGACGAGCTGACGTGCCGAAGACAGCTGACGGGTCGCGGACGGCCCACGGGGCGCGGGCGACCGCCGTGCGGAGGGCGAACGACGCGCGAAGCACCGATGAGGCGCCGGGGGCGGTGGCGGCGCGCGCCGCCGACGGTGCACCGGATGTCGCGCCCCCTTCGGACGCCGCGCCCGTGCGCCGGGGACGGCACGCGCTGCGGGCCACCGACGACCGGTTGCGGCGCCGGGGGAGGGCCGTGACGCTGGTCCTGGGCATGGCGTTCGGCCTCGCCACCTCCCCGGTGAGCCACGCTGCCGACAAGGGCCCCGGTGACCACGGCGCGCAGTCCAGCGTCAACCACGCGTCCCGCCCCCGCCCCACCTGGACCAGCAAGGAAGCCAAGGCGTTCTGGACACCGCAGCGGATGGCCCAGGCGGCCCCGCCCGAGCGCGCCCCCGGCAAGCCCACCGTGACCTCCCAAGCCGCCCCGACCGCCAGGCACTTCGACGGGATCCCGTCGGTCGGGGTGCTGTTCTCCGTCGACGGGGAGGCCCGCGAGCACCACTGCACCGCCAGCGTGGTGCACAGCCCGCACGGCAATCTGATCCTCACCGCCGGGCACTGCAACCCGGGAGCGCGCGCCGCGTTCGTCCCCCAGTACCAGTCCGGGCAGGACTCCCAGCCCTACGGCGTCTGGGCCATCGAGGACAGCTACGCGTACGAGGACCGCGGCACTTCGGGGGCCGGCGCCGACCTGGACTTCGCGTTCGCCATCGTCGCCCCGGACGACTCCGGTCGGCACATCGAGGAGGTCACCGGCGGCAACGTCCTGGCGGCCACGCCCAGTTACCGCAACCAGGTCAGCGTCATCGGCTACCCCAACCTCCGCAGCGACCCCGAGGACCGGGCGGTGCGCTGTGACACCACGACGGAACGGCTGGCCGGCACCCGCCAACTGCGCATGGAGTGCAACGGGTTCTACGGCGGCACCTCGGGCAGCCCCTGGCTGGCCGGCTACGACCCGCGGACCCGTACGGGGCGGGTCATCGGCGTCATCGGCGGCGTGAACGGCGGCGGTCCCCAGGGCCCGCACAGCGACCGCACCTCCTACAGCCCGTACTTCGGCAAGGAGATCCTCAGCCTCTACGACCGCGCCACCAAGGCCCAGGAATCCCAGAACTCCCAGGACGCACAGGATTCCCAGAGCTCCCAGGACTCCCAGAGCTCCCAAGGCTCCGAGGACGTGCCGGACGCAGCGGACGACGCATAGCGCTCATCCGCTCCGAGGGGGCCTGGACGGTGGCGCGCTAACGGAGCGCCGCCGCCAGGCCCCGCTCCTTGGGGCCGAGGAAGTGCGGATCGGGCCGCAGCACCGCCTCCGCGGTGGCCTTGCCGGCCGCGAGGATCTCCCGCACCCCGCCGTACGCCCAGGTCACGTCGTGGTTGGCGGCGACGCCCACCCCGTAGGCGTCGATCCCGGCCGCGTGGCACAGGGCCAGCGCCCGCCGGATGTGGAAACCCTGGCTGACCAGTACGGCCCGGTCCACCCCGAAGATGCGATGGGCCCGCGTGCAGGAGTCCCAGGTGTCGAAGCCGGCGAAATCGCTGACGATCTTCCGGTCCGGGACGCCGTGCCCCACCAGATAGCCGCGCATCGCATCCGGCTCGTCGTAGTCGTGCCGGCTGTTGTCGCCGGTGACCAGGACGGCGCGGACCGTGCCGTCCCGG
>LIQL01000410.1 GCA_001418405.1 Streptomyces diastatochromogenes
GTAACGGCGTTACAGGGCTGGGCGGGAGCTACAGGGAAGGGCCCAGCAGCCAGCCGGCGATCTCGCGGATGGCGCCGCTGCCGCCGGGTGTGGCGGTGACCGCGCGGGCCGCGCCGCGGACCACGTCGTGGGCGGAGGCGACCGCCACCGGCCAGCCGACGAGGTCGAAGCAGGGCAGGTCGTTGACGTCGTTGCCGACGTAGAGCACCCGGTCCGGGGTGACGCCGGCCTCCTCGCACCACTGCTTGAGGGCGACGTCCTTGCGGTCGATGCCGTGCAGGACGGGCACCTTGAGCTTGCGGGCCCGGGCGGCGACCACCGGGTTCTGTTCGGTGGACAGGATCAGCAGGTCCAGCCCGGCGCGCCGCAGCGCGGCGATCCCCAGGCCGTCGCCGCGGTGCACGGCGACGGTCTCCCGTCCGTCGGCGTCGACCAGCACCCGGTCGTCGGTCTGGGTGCCGTCGAAGTCGAGGACGACGGCGTCGACGTCCGCGCGGGTCGGCAGGGCGCCGGGGCGGGGTCCGTCGAGGAGCGGGGCGAGGGCGCGGGCGCGGGCCAGGTCGTGCGGGTCGTCGATCTCCAGCACCCTGGCCGGGTCGGTGCGGACCAGCTCGGTGCGGCCGAAGAAGCGGTGGCCGCTGGTGCGGAAGCCGGCGGCGTCCATGGCGTAGGCGGCGCCGGTCTCCAGCAGGTCCTGCGGGCGGTCCTGGCGGCGCGGCCGGAAGGACTTGTCGTGGTTGACGCCGTGGCCGCCGTCGGCGGTGGCGTCCGCCCCGGCGACCGCGTCGACCGCGGCGTCGGCGTCGCGCCAGACGAAGCCGTGGAAGGGGGCGACGGTCAGTGCGCTGTCGGCGCCGTCCTCGACCACCGCGGCGGCCACCGCGTCGATGTCCTCGCTGGTGAGGAACGGGCTGGTGCACTGGACCAGCAGCACCGCGTCGACCGGGCGGCCCTGTTCGGCCTCGTAGCTGTCCATGGCGTGCCGGACCGCGGCCTCGCTGGTGGCGGTGTCGCCGGCGATCTCGCCGGGCCGGGCTATGACCATCGCGCCGGCGCCGCGGGCGGCGGCGGCGATCCCGGCGTCGTCGGTGGAGACCACCACGTCGGTGACGAGCCGGGCGGCGCGGCACTCGCGGATCGCGCGGGCCACCAGGGGGACGCCGCCGACGGCGGCGAGGTTCTTGGCGGGGACGCCCTTGGAGCCGCCGCGGGCGGGGATGACGGCCACAACGGTGGGGGGCATGGGGCTCTCCTTGGTCGGGCGGGGACCGGTCGCGGGTGCCGGTCGTGCGCGGGTGCGGGGGTGGCTCACAGCTGCCCCCAGCGGCGGATGGCCGGGGCGACGCGCTGGACGCCGTGCCGGTAGGCGCCCCGGGCGGCCTCGCGGACCGTCTCGCGGGCCAACTTCCTCAGCCCGCCCGCCTCTTGGGGTTCCTCGGCGTGTCCGGCGAGCGGTGCGCCCTGCGGGTCCAGGCCGTAGCGGGCGAGGATGCCGGGCAGGTAGCCGGGGGCGGTGCGGGGGGTGTAGTAGGGGGTGAGCGGTGGCAGTTGGTCGGCGGCGGCCAGTGCGGTGACGCGGTCGCGGGCGGCGTCGAAGGCCCCCGCGTACGCCCCGTCCGCGGCGACGCCCTGACCGGCCAGCCACGTGGGGTCGGGCTGCGGGCGGTGGCCGGCGTCGAGTTCGTCCCAGGAGGCCAGGCAGCCGGAGCCGAGGAAGTGGTGGTTGCCGAGCGCCTCGCGGATGCCGAGGTCGGTGAGGACGGCGGTGGGGATGCCGCGGTGCAGCGACTCCAGGGCGGCGGTGGAGCTGACCGTGACCAGCAGGTCGGTGCGGTCCAGGACCTCGCCCATGTTCCCGTACACCAGGCGGCAGTTGGGCGGCAGTCCGCCGGGCAGCTTGGTGGCGAGCTTCTGGTAGGGCAGTTCCTCGATGTGGGTGGTGTGCTCGCCGGGCTTGCTGCGGAGCTTGATCAGCACCTCCCGGTCCGGGTGCCGTCGGGCGTGCTCGACCGCCCTGCGCAGCAGGTGGGTCCGCCCCTCGCGGCTGTCCGGCACGGACGGCTGGGCAGCGAACACCACGGTGTACGGGCGGCCTCCCGGTGCGGCGGGCCCGGCCTGCGGCTCCGCGTAGGGGGCGCCGCCGAGGAAGGGCAGCGCGCATTCCACGACGGAGCCGTCCGGGGCGCCGACGCCGCGGTAGACCGCGCGGAACCGGTTCGCGTCGTGGCGGGAGTTGGCGAGCACCACGTCCGCGCCGTGCCGCAGCAACAGGCCGTCGGCGAGCTTCTCGTAGACCACGCCGACGTAACCGGTGACGACGACGGGGCGGCGCCCCTCGGTGCGCCAGGCGTGCCCCAGTCCGTGCAGCATCGCCTGGACGGCGCCGCCGACGCAGGCCAGCACCAGCACGTCGCAACGGGTGCGGTCCACGGCGCGGACGAAGTCGACGCCCCGGATCTCCTGCAGCGAGTCCGCGCGGGCGCCGACCTCGCCGAGTTGGCGGACGGTGGGGGTGGCGCGGCCGCGGAGCAGGTAGCCGTCGAGCTGGGCGTCCGGTTGGAGTCGGCGGGCGGTCAGGGCGCCCCACTTCCACCGGGTGTCCGAGTCGGCGAGCACCGCGACCCGCGGTGCGGAATGGGTACGTGATGGCACGTCGAAGACGCTAGGAAGGCGCGACGGTTGGCGGACCAACTGAGGAGCAACAACGGGTTAACAGCCGACCGACGCATGTCGAACCCACCCGGATACCGTCCGGTCACCGGCTCGGTTAACCATCCCGCCATTCTTCGTTCACCGCCAAGTACGCGCCGCGTCAAGACGAATGCCGGGCGCCACCCCTAACGTCACGTGGGTGGTTAAGCTCTCCGTCATCGTGCCGTTCTACAACGTGCAGACATACGCGCCCGATACTCTGAAAAGCCTGGCGGCGAACTCTCGCGAGGATTTCGAATTCCTCCTCGTCGACGACTGTTCACGCGACGAGACGCCGGAGATCCTCGCGCGCGCCGCGGCGGACCTGCCGGGCGCCCGGGTGCTGCGGCACGAGAAGAACGGCGGTCTGGCCACCGCCCGCAACACCGGGCTGGACGCGGCCCGCGGCACCTACCTCACCTTCCTCGACGGGGACGACTGGCTGGCCCCCGGCTACCTCCCCGAACTCCTCTCCGTAATAGAGGAGTTGGGATGCGACTTCGTCCGGACCGACCACGTCCAGTGCACCGCCCGGGCGCGCACCGTGCACCGGGTCCCGCACGGCCGGCGGGGGGTGGTGATGGATCCGCGGAGCGTGATCCTGCCCGCCGACCGCTCCACCTCGGTGGACTACGCCTACGCCTGGGCCGGCATCTACCACCGGCGGCTGCTCGACGACGGATTGCTGCACTTCACCGACGGGTTGCGCACGGCCGAGGACCGGCCGTGGATCTGGCGATTGCACCGCGAGGCGAAATCCATGGCGGTGACCGGCCTGTTGGGGGTTTTCTACCGACGCGGTGTGGCGTCCTCGCTGACCCAGATCGGCGATGTGCGGCAATTGGACTTCATTCGCGCCTTCGATCAGGTGATCGAGGAAACGGCGCGGGACCCCGAAGCGCACCTGTTGTTGCCGAAAGCGGTCCGCACGTATTGCGCGATCATTTCCCACCATCTCGGCTCGATCGAACGGTTCGAGCCGCCGGTCGCCCGCACCTTGCGGGCGATGAGCGCCGCGGCCATGAAACGCATGCCGCAGGACGTACTGAAGGAAGCCCTGGATTCCATGGATGTACACCGCGCCTCCCGGCTGCGGCGGCTGCGTCGCCGCCCCACCCCGGCGGAGGTCGCCGCCTGATGCCCGACCGGCCCCGCACCCAGATCTTCCTGGCCTCCACCCTCTACGGCGCGGCGACGCTGGCCGCGGCCCTGAACGCCGACCTGTTCGCACCGGCCGACCGCCGACTGCTGCTGATCAGCAACAACGCGACGACCCCGGAGACCACCCCGGCGCTGGACGCCATGCCCGGCTTCGCGCGGCTGCGCGGCCGCTTCGACCGGGTGCTGTCGTGGAACGAGACGATCCGCCCGTTCCACCCCGGCGGCTGGTCGCCGCGCTCCGACGACGTACCGCTGTGGGAGCGCCACCTGCGGCTGCTGTGGGAACTGGGCGACGACCAGGTCGAGTTGGTCGTGGAGTCGATCCAGGTCAATCCGGCGCTGGCGCTGGCGCAGCTCTTCCCCGGTGCGCCCGTCCACGTCTACGCCGACGGGCTGATGAGCTACGGCCCCACCCGCAACAAGCTCGACCCGCTGGTCGGCACCCGGATCGAGCGGCTGCTGCACCTGGACCTGGTGCCGGGCCTGAAGCCGCTGCTGCTCACCGAGTTCGGGGTCGAGCCGGTGCTGGTGCCGTCCGCCGCGTTCACCAAGGTGCTGGCCGACCTCGCCGACGACGGCACGGCGGCGGGCGACCTGGCCGGGGTGCCGGAGGGCGCGGCGCTGCTGCTCGGCCAGTACCTCTCCGCGCTCGCCATCCTCACTCCGCAGGAGGAAGAGGAACTGCACGTGGCGATGGTGCGCGGGGCGGTCGAGCGGGGGCACCGCGAGATCGTCTTCAAGCCGCACCCGTCGGCGCCGGCCCGCTGGTCGCGGCTGCTGGAGCGGGAGGCCGAGCGGCTTGAGGTCACGCTCACGGTGCTGGACCGGCCGGTGCTCGCCGAGGTCCTCTACCAGCGGACCCGGCCGGCACTGGTGGTCGGCTGCTTCTCCACCGCGCTCCTGACCGCGGCCGTCTTCTACGACCTGCCGGTGGCCCGCACCGGCACCGGGCTGCTGCTGGAGCGGTTGACGCCGTACCAGAACAGCAACCGGATGCCGGTGACGCTGGTGGACGCGCTGGTGCCGGACCTCGCCGACCGCGCCGAACGGCCCCGCGCCACCGCGGCGCCCGAGGACGTCGGCCCGCTGGTCACCGCCGTCGGCTACGCGATGCAGCACCAGATCTACCCGCACCTGCGGCCGGCCGCCGAACGCTACCTGGCGGCCCACCTGAGCCCGCGCACCCGGCGCTACTTCAAGCGTCGCCGGCTCACCGCGCTGGCGCTGCCCGGCGCGCTCCCGTCCCAACTGTCGTTCATCCCGCGCAACGCCGCCCTCCGCCGGGTGGCGCGCCGGGCCCGGGCCGTGCAGCGCCGATTGAGGAAGCGGGCCGCCGCCTGATGACCACGACCTCACCGGCGGCCGGGGCGCCCCGCACGGCACCGGACCGCGCCGCGGCCGGCCGGTCGGGCGCCACTCCGGCCGCCGTCCGGGACACCGCGATACCGGGCCGCGGCCGGAGCGGTGGCGCCGCCCGGCTGCGGGCCCTGGACGGGCTGCGGCTGCTCGCCGCCCTGATGGTCGCCGCATACCACTACGGCGGCCGCAACGGTGACATCTCCCGGGCCTGGGGCGATTCCCCGGCCCACCAGTTCCCCGCCCTCTCCGGCGCGTTCGCGTACGGCTGCCTGGGCGTCCAGATCTTCTTCGTGATCAGTGGCTTCGTCATCTGCCTCAGTGGCTGGGGGCGGACCCTGCGCTCCTTCGTCGCCTCCCGGGTCAGTCGCCTGTACCCCGCCTACTGGGTGGCGATCCTGCTGGTCACCGCGGTCTTCGCGCTCCCCTGGGTCGCCTTCAAGGCACTCTCGCCCAGCGAGGTGCTGACGAACCTCACCATGCTCCAGTACCCGTTGGGCGTGCACCGGGTCCTCGGCGTGTGCTGGACGCTCTGGGCGGAGATGCGCTTCTACGCCCTCTTCGCGCTGTGCGTGGTGCTGCCGGGCGCCACCCGCGGGCGGGTCGTGTTGTTCTGCGCCGGCTGGACGCTGGCCGCCGCCCTGGCCCAGTCCGCCCACGACCCCTTCCTCACCACCGTCCTGATGCCCCAGTACGCCCCGTTCTTCATCGGCGGCGTGGGCCTGTACCTGCTGCACCGGTTCGGCCGGCGGGACCCGGTCGCCTGGACGATCGTGCTGGTCAGCTGGCTGATCGGGCAGCACTACGCGGTCGCCGGGCTCTGGCACGCACCGTCCGCGCACGCCTTCTCGTACCGCTCGGCGACCGTCATCATCGCCATCGTGACCTTCGGCTTCGTCGCGGTGGCCGCGGTGGCCCTGGGCGCCCTGCGCTGGGCTAACTGGCGCTGGCTGACCGTCGCCGGGGCGCTGACCTACCCCTTCTACCTCGTCCACGAGCACCTGGGCTGGGTCGTCATAGGGGTGCTGCACCGCGGCGTCGGGCTGCCCTCGTACGCCACGTTCCTGCTGACCGTCGGGCTGATGCTGCTGCTGGCGTGGGTGCTGCACCGGTGGGTCGAGCGCCCGCTGACCCCGCGGCTGCGCCGCGCCATCGATCCGCGCCGCTAGCCGCTCACCGGCGGGGCGGGCCCGACCCGCCCCGCACCGCCGTCAACGCCCGTGCGCCCGCACGTAGTTGGCCTCGATCCCGGCGACGATGATCTGGAGCCCGACCTCGAACGCCTCCTCCAGGTCCCCGAAGAGCGTCCGCCCGGCCCGTGCGGCGAGCGGGTACTCCGCGCCCAGTCGGCGCTCCCGCTCGTCGAGGTCGTAGGACGGGTCGCGGACCTCCCGGTGCGCGGGGTCGGGGTGCACCGACTGCTCCTCGATGACCAGCCCGACCGTGTAGTTGTACGCGGTCCACCAGGCGCGGGACGCCTCGGGCAGGGTGAAGCCGACCGCGGTGAAGTGGCCGAGGAAGAGTTCCAGGGGGGCGGCGAAGCTGTCGTCCGTCATCCGCGTACCGGCGACGACCTTGCCCCCGTCGCGGTAGGTGAGCAGTTCCCGGCGGAGCGCGGCGCAGGTGTTCCGGACCATCTCCTGCCAGGACGGCCACCGGCCGTCCGGCCCGGGCCCGCCCTCGGGCAGCGTCGACCGGAACAGCCGCCGGAAGATCTCGGTCGCCATCTCGTCCAGCAGTTCCTGCTTGTTCTTGAAGTGCCAGTAGAGCGCCGGCGCCTGGACGTCGAGTTCCTTGGCGATCCGCCGGAGGGTCAGGCCGTCCAGCCCGCCCTCGTTCAGCAGCCGCAGGGCGGTCTCCACCACCAGTTTCCGGTCAATGCGCGAAGCCATGTTGACAACTTAACACCGTTAAGGGCAGCCTCGAAAGCATGGCACTTAACAGCGTTAAGGAAACCTTCGCCAACCCCACCGAGGGCACCTTCGAGGCCGCCGCCGGGGACGCCACCGCGCCGCCCGTCGACGTCCTGATCTCCGGCGCCGGCCCGACCGGCCTCGCGCTCGGCATCGACCTCGCCCGCCGGGGCGTGACCACCCTGATCGTCGAGCGGCAGGACACGCTCTCCCGCGGCGCCCGCGGCACCGGCATCCAGCCCCGCACCCAGGAGGTCTACGACGACCTCGGCGTACTCCCCGCCGCGCACGCCGCCAGCGGCCTCTACCCGCCCATGGGGCTGTGGGAGGACGGCCGGATCGTCCGCACCCACGAGATGGTGGAGCGGGGCGTCCCGACCCCGTCCGCGCCCTACGCCGACATCCGCATGCTCCCCCAGTGGCGCAACGTCCGCCTGCTCCACGACCGCCTGTGCGACCTCGGCGGCAGCGTCCAACTGGACACCGCGCTCACCGACTTCACCCAGGACGACGACGGCGTGACCGCCCGCCTGACCGGGCCCGGCGCCGCCGTGCGCACCGTCCGGGCCCGCTACCTGGTCGCCTGCGACGGCGGCGCCAGCACCGTCCGCAAGCGGCTCGACGTCCGGATGACCGGGCCGGAGCTCGCCCAGGGCCACGCCGTCCTCGCCGACGTCCGCCTCGACGGCCTCGACCGCGACCACTGGCACCGCTGGACGCTGCCGAACGGCGGCTTCGTCAGCCTCCTCCCGATGGCCGGCACCGACGACTTCCAGCTGCTCGTCGCCGCGGCCGGCGCCGAGCCGGACACCTCCCACGAGACGGTCCGCGACCTGATCGCCACGCACACCCACCTCACCCGCGACCAGGTCCGCGAGGTGCTCTGGACGTCCCTCTACCGCCCCAAGGCCGGCATGGTCGACGCCTACCGCCACGGCCGGGTGTTCCTGGCCGGCGACGCCGCGCACATCCACTCCCCGGCCGGCGGACAGGGCCTGAACACCAGCGTCCAGGACGGCTACAACCTCGGCTGGAAGCTCGGCCAAGTGCTCCGGCACGGCGCCCCCGACGCCCTCCTCGACACCTACGAGGCCGAGCGCCGCCCG
>LIQL01000411.1 GCA_001418405.1 Streptomyces diastatochromogenes
ACCGAGTTGCCCCCACGTGATCGCTCACAGCGAACACGTCCGGGGGAACAACGCCGCGGCCACCGGCATTGAGTGAGTAAAGCTCAACTTGCTTGCCGAAGGGGAGATCATGACTGCTGAGTCCACGGCGTCCACCACGCTGACCCTGCCCGTGCTGCCCCTCGATGACGAGGTCGTCCTGCCCGGCATGGTGGTGCCCCTGGACCTGTCCGACGCCGAGGTGCGGGCCGCGGTGGAGGCGGCCCAGTCCGCCGCCACGTCCGGGGCGTCGGGCGGCAAGCCCAGGGTCCTGCTGGTGCCGCGGATCGACGGGGCGTACGCGGCGATCGGCACGCTCGGGCGGATCGAGCAGGTCGGTCGGCTCTCCGACGGCGACCCCGGAGCGCTGATCCGCGGGCTGGGGCGGGTGCGGATCGGGTCCGGCACCACCGGCCCGGGCGCCGCGCTCTGGGTGGAGGGCACGCCCGTCGAGGAGACGGTCCCCGACCCCCTGCCCGGCTCCGTCGGCGAACTCGTCACCGCGTACAAGGCGCTGGCCACCAGCTGGCTGCGCAAGCGCGGCGCCTGGCAGGTCGTCGACCGGGTCACCGGCATCGACGACGTCCCCACGCTCGCCGACAACGCCGGGTACCTGCCGTTCCTGACGAGCGAGCAGAAGCTCCGCCTGCTGGAGACCACCGACCCGGTGGCCCGGCTGAAGTACGCCGCCGACGTGCTCCGTTCCCACCTCGCCGAGCAGGACGTCGCCGAGTCCATCGCCAAGGACGTCCAGGAGGGCGTCGACAAGCAGCAGCGGGAGTTCCTGCTCCGTCGCCAACTGGAGGCGGTCCGCAAGGAGCTGGCCCAGCTCAACGGCGACCCGGAGGACGAGGGCGACGACTACCGCGCCCGCGTCGAGGCCGCCGACCTGCCCGCGGAGGTCCGCAAGGCCGCCCTGAAGGAGGTCGAGAAGCTGGAGCGGGCCAGCGACCAGAGCCCCGAGGGCTCCTGGATCCGGACCTGGCTGGACACCGTCCTGGAACTGCCGTGGAACGAACGGACCGAGGACGCCTACGACATCGCCGGCGCCAAGCGGGTGCTGGACGCCGACCACGCCGGGCTGGAGGACGTCAAGGAGCGGATCACCGAGTACCTGGCGGTGCGCAAGCGGCGGGCGGAGCGCGGGCCGGGCCCGGAGTCCGCGGGTGGCTCCGGGCGGCGGGCGGGCGGCGCCGTGCTGGCCCTCGTCGGGCCGCCGGGCGTCGGCAAGACCTCGCTCGGGGAGTCCGTGGCGCGGGCCATGGGGCGGACGTTCGTCCGGGTCGCCCTCGGCGGCATCCGGGACGAGGCGGAGATCCGCGGCCACCGGCGGACGTACGTGGGCGCACTGCCCGGGCGGATCGTGCGGGCCATCAAGGAGGCCGGCTCGATGAACCCGGTCGTCCTCCTCGACGAGATCGACAAGGTGGGCTCCGACTACCGGGGCGACCCCTCCGCCGCCCTCCTGGAGGTGCTGGACCCGGCGCAGAACCACACCTTCCGGGACCACTACCTGGAGGTCGAACTGGACCTGTCCGACGTGGTGTTCCTGGCCACCGCCAACGTCCTGGAGGCGATCCCCGCACCGCTGCTGGACCGGATGGAACTGGTCCGGCTGGACGGCTACACCGAGGACGAGAAGGTCGTCATCGCCCGCGACCACCTGGTGCCGCGCCAACTTGAACGGGCCGGACTGGCCCCCGGCGAGGTGGCCGTGACCGACGACGCGCTGCGCAGGCTGGCCGGCGAGTACACCCGCGAGGCCGGCGTGCGGGACCTGGAGCGGTCGGTCGCCCGACTGTTGCGCAAGGTGGCCGCCCAGCACGAACTGGGCGAGCGGGAGCTGCCGTTCACCGTCGTGCCGGACGCGCTGCGCCCGCTGATCGGGCGCCCGCACCACATCCCGGAGTCGGCCCAGGACCCGGCCGAGCGGCGGACCGCGGTGCCCGGGGTTGTCACCGGACTCGCGGTCACCGGTGCCGGCGGCGACGTGCTGTACGTCGAGGCGTCGCTGGCCGACCCGGAGACCGGAGCCTCCGGCCTGACGCTCACCGGCCAGCTGGGCGACGTGATGAAGGAGTCGGCGCACATCGCGCTGTCCTTCCTGCGCTCGCACGGCGCCGAACTGGAGCTCCCGGTGGGCGACCTGAAGGAGCGCGGGGTCCACCTGCACGTGCCGGCCGGCGCCGTCCCCAAGGACGGTCCCAGCGCGGGCATCACGATGACCACCGCACTGGCCTCGCTGCTCTCCGGCCGTCCGGTCCGGCCGGACGTCGCGATGACCGGTGAGGTCTCGCTCACCGGGCGGGTGCTGCCGATCGGCGGCGTCAAGCAGAAGCTGCTGGCGGCGCACCGGGCCGGCCTCACCACGGTGATCCTCCCCAAGCGCAACGAACCGGACCTGGACGACGTCCCGGCCGAGGTCCTCGAAGCGCTCGACGTCCACCCGGTGGCGGACGTCCGGCAGGTGCTGGAGCTGGCCCTGACGCCGGCCGCGAACGGGGAGCGGCCGGTGGTCCCGGTCGCCGCGTAGCCCGGTCCTGACACCGGTGGTGCGCACGGCCGGCCCGCCCCTGGGGGACGGGCCGGCCGCGCCGCGGCGTCAGCCGTTGGCCAGTGCCTGGAGCCGGTCGTAGGCCCCGTTGAAGCGGTTGTGGTCACCGACCGTCGGGCCGGTCGAGGTGTACTGCCAGATGGTGTGGAAGCCCCAGCCGGCCGGGAGTTCGCCGACCGACGAGCCGTAGCGCGGGACCCACAGCGGGTTGGTGGCGCCGAACGCCCCGGAGTTGCCGGTGCACTGCTGCCACCAGCTGGTGGAGGTGTAGATGACGGCGTCCCGCCCGGTGCGCGCCTTGTAGGTGGCGAACCAGTCCTTCATCCAGTTCACCAGCCCGGCCGCGCTCAGCCCGTAACAGGTCGCGCCGTAGGGGTTGTACTCCATGTCCAGTGCGCCGGGCAGCGTCTTGCCGTCCTTGGACCAACCGCCGCCGTGGTCGACGAAGTAGTTGGCCTGGGCGGCGCCGCTGGAGGTGTCCGGCGTGGCGAAGTGGTAGGAGCCGCGGATCATGCCGGAGTTGTAGGAGCCGTTGTACTGCTGCGCGAAGTACGGGTTGGTGTAGCTGGTGGACTCCGTGGCCTTGACGTAGGCGAACTTCACGCCGGCGCCCCACAGCGTCGACCAGGCGACGTTGGCGTTGTGGCTGCTGACGTCCACGCCCTCGACGGACGCGGTCAGGGAGGGCAGCGGCGGCAGCACGCCGCCCTTGGTGCCCTCGTGCTTGGCGATCTGGGAGCCCGCCCAGTCCTGTTCCGGGTGGCGGGGCTCGGGCGCGCGCGTGCCGGCCGCGGCACCCGCGGTACCGGGCAGGCCGACGAGGAGGGAGACGGTCGCGAGGAGGGTCCCGGCCACGCTTGCGCGCGAGCGCACGGAACGGTGGGGGGAGCCGGATCTGAGCACGGGCATTGCGTGCCTCCGTAGATCTCGGTGGATCTCGGTCGGTGACTTTGCGGAGAAGTGACCTTGAGGGGGGAGATACCAGGACCACACTTGGTGTGGCCATGCCACAAATGACGATACGCGCGTAGACCCCCGTGACAAAAGGGGGTCGGGAGCTGCCGTTGGTCTAATCCTGCGAAATACTGTCCCAACTGCGGGTCCGTCCGGCCGGGAAGGAAAATTTCAGGCGACGGAAACGCACGAAAGCACAGCGGGGGAATTCCTGGATGTGACGACGCGGGAAAGGGCGCTGACGTGCACGACACCGGAGCCGGCGGAACCACGGCGGACGGCGAGCCGATGGGAGTGGACCCCGCCTTCCTGTCCCTGGAGCGCGAATTGGCGGTGTTCCTGCGCCGCGCCCGGGCCTCCTCCGGCGAACTCGCCCGCGAGGTCCACCCCGACCTCGAACCGGCCGCCTACGGGCTGCTGGTGCGGCTCGCCGACGCCGGTGCCCAGCGCGCCACCGACCTCGCCGCGTTCTTCGGCGTCGGCAAGGCGACCATAAGCCGCCAGTTGAACGCCCTGGAGAAGCTCGGCCTGGTGGCCCGCGCCCCCGACCCGCACGACGGGCGCGCGGTCCTGGTGCGGATCACCGACGAGGGCCGGGACCGCTTCAACCGCGTCCGCACCGCCCGCCGCGCCCGCTACGCCCGCAACCTCGTCTCCTGGGACCGCGCCGAGGTCGCCGAACTCGCCCGCCTGCTGCACCGGCTGAACGCGGAGCAGGAGGCGGGCGAGGAGGGATAGGCCCCGGGGTGGAGGGGGCGGACGCCGCCCCCGGCCCCGGCCGCCGGTTCCGCGTCAGGGGGCGACGCGGATCACCGCCGCGTCGTCCCGGACCTTGCCCCGCGGATGCGCGGTGCACTCCGGGTCCGCCGCCTCCAGGGCCCGCACCCGGTCGATCAGCCCCTGCGGCCCGGCCCCGGCGACCAGCGCCGCGCACGCGGCCCAGGAGCCCGCGCGGAAGACCTCCACCCAGCGGCCCGCGCCGTCGCTCAGCGCGGTCAGTCCGCGGACCTCGGCGCGCGGGGTGGTGCCGGTGACCGCGCGGGCGGCCACCGACGGATCGGCCGCCGCGGTGAAGAAGCCGCCCTCGGCGTTCCGCCGCGCCTCCACCGCACGGACGTACTCCCGGGCCGCGGCCGCGCGTTCGGCCGACCCGGGGGGCAGCGCCCGGACCGCCGCGCGCCGGGCGCGGACCGCGGGCGGCTGCGCGTCCAGCCGGGTGTCGCGCACCGGATGCACCGAGCCGTCCGCCTTCTCCAGGAGCAGTACGGAATCGGACAGCACCAGGTGTTCCACGGCCTCGTGGGACCAACGGGCGGCGACCACCGTCGCCTGCGGCGTGCGGGGGTGAGAAAGGTCACAGGTGGCGCGGTGCGTGTCGGCCGTTCTGGCGAGGGCCGCGGCAAGAACCTCAGTCAGCGTCATGTCGCGGCGTGAAACCGACAGTTCGAGCATTGCGCCCCCGAGCCGTGCGGTGAACCACGGCACGGAATGGACGCAGCCGTCGTCCCCCTCCGGCGGGGTCACCCCGTCCAGCAGCACCAGGGCGCCGCCTTCCCCGGAGGCAGGTAGGGCGACCGACGCGTAGTCCTCGTTGGGGCGTTGGGGGTCCCCCGGCTCGGTGGCGAGTTCGATGCGCATGTCGGAAAGTCTGCCGGAGGTGGCTGGAACCAAGCGGTGGCCGACGGCTACGACGGGCGGTGGGGTGCCGGCGGCCCGGACGGCCGCGGCGGGCCCGGGCGCCGGCTGCGGGCGGGCATCCTTCCAGGACCGGCACGCATCTACAAACCCGCCCGGGGGTTGCGCGAGGTTGCGGCCGGAGCGGGCGGCGCACGGAAGTTGATGGTCAAACTCCGATTGTTGTTCACTCGTTCAGGTGGCCGGACATGTGTTGCCGAGCCACTGCGCGGCGCCGGTGGAATGGTCGTTTCCCGGATCAACCGGGGTGGTCAGGACGTTCGTCGCGACGCGCAGAGCCGGGCTGTTCCCCTTCGCGGAATTGTGCGCTGCCGCGGTCTTCGCGCAGATCCGCCCCGCGAGCGGTGAGCGAACCGGGTCCGCGACGCCAACACGGCGTGGGCAGGCGAGACAGGAATGCGAGCAGCGGTGCGGAAGAAGCGGCTTCGGGGCGGCGCAGGGAAGCCGGGCTCACCGGCC
The DNA here is from genome assembly GCA_001418405.1 of Streptomyces diastatochromogenes. Classification (GTDB taxonomy): domain Bacteria; phylum Actinomycetota; class Actinomycetes; order Streptomycetales; family Streptomycetaceae; genus Streptomyces; species Streptomyces albulus_C. Next base: position 5,681 of record LIQL01000411.1, read on the forward strand.
GGATCGGTCTCGGTACCGGGCACGGGCCCCGGTGCGGGACCGGGGACGGCGGGCGGAGCCGGGAACGGCACGGGACGACGTCCCGCGCGGGTCCGCAACCGGCTCATGGGAGCCGTCGCGGTGGTCGCGGTGGCGGTACTGGGGGCCGGCGCCCCCGCCCTGATGACGGCCGTCCACGACGCGGGCGACAGCCAGCACCTGGTCGACCTGGCCGGGGTGAACGCCCAGGCGGTCACCCTCGCGCACACCCTCGCCGACGAGCGCGACGCGATGACCGCGTACGTCGCCGCCGGCCGCACCGGCCGCAACCTCTCCCCGGCCCCCACCGAGGACCAGCGCGCCCAGGTGGACCGACAGATCGACGAACTGCGCAGCCAGGCCCAGGGCGTGGCCGGCGACACCGTCGCGTTCGCCGCCGCCGACAAGCTCCTCAAGCAGCTGCCGGAGACCCGCCAGAAGGCGCTCGCCGGACCCTCCACGGCCGAGCAGGTCTACGACGCCTACAGCGAGGCCGTCCAGGCGCTCGGCACGATCAGCGACGACATCGCCCGCGGCCTGCCCGCCCGGGCCGACGCCGGCGCCGCCGACACCCGCGCCCTGCCCGCCCTCGGCCGGGCCGTCGACCAGGCCGCCGCCTCCCGGGCGCTGCTGCTCGCCGGCCTCAAGGCGGGCGGCACCCAGCCCCGGCTGACCGCCGCCGCACAGGTCGCGCACGTCCGCGAGCAGGGCGCCCTCGGAGACTTCAACCAGGCCGCCAGCCCGGACGCCCGGGACCGCTACCAGCGGACCGTCAACGGCACCGACGTCGACACCGCCGAGCGCTACCTCACCAAGCTGACGGACCAGCCCTACCTCGACGCCGGGGACATCGCCCTGAGCCGGCGCCGGGTGGAGGCGGCGCTCACGTCCCGCATCGGCCTCATGCGCGGCGTCGAATCGGCCCTCGCCACCGCCGAGATCCAGCGCCTGGGCCAGCTGCGCGACGACGACGTGACGGACATGGAGATCGTCATCGCCCTGGAGGGGCTGTGCCTCCTGGTCGCCGTCGGCACCGGCATCTGGGCCGCCCGCACCCTCACCCAGCCGCTGGCCGCGCTGCGGATCGGCGCCAAGCGACTGGCGGCCGACCCCGGCCACGAGGACCCGATCAGCTACAAGGGCCGCAACGACGAGTTCGCCGCCACCGTCCGGTCGGTCAACGCGCTGCACGCCCAGATCGCCGACACCGCCCGGCGCACCGCCGAGATGGAGGGCGAGCGCAAGCGGCTGGTCGGCGGACGGCAGCGGCTGGTCGCCGAGCGGGAGGTCCTCCAGGAGCAGGCCGAAGCGCTCAAGGACGAGGTCGCCGCGCTCAACGAGCGGCTGGCGGTGCTGCGCACCGGCGTGCACGGCCGGTTCGTCAACCTCTCGCTGCGCACCCTGGGCCTGGTGGAGCGTCAGCTGGCGGTCATCGAGTCGCTGGAGGAGTCCGAGCAGGATCCGGAGCGGCTGGACACCCTCTTCAAGCTGGACCACTTCGGTGCGCGGATGCGCCGCAACAGCGAGAACCTCCTGGTGCTGGCCGGCGCCGAACAGCACGGCAGCAGCCACTCCGGGCCGGTGCCGCTGCTGGACATGCTGCGCGCCGCGGTCAGCGAGATCGAGCGGTACGAGCGGGTCCGCATCACCTCGCTGCCGCCGCACGCCCAGGTCGCCGGGTTCGCCGCCGACGACATCAGCCACCTGGTGGCCGAACTCCTGGAGAACGCCACCGCGTTCTCCCCGCCCGACGCCCACGTCGAGCTCTCCGGCTGGCTGCTGGAGAGCGGCGAGCTGATGCTCTCGGTCGAGGACGAGGGCATCGGCATGACCGCGGACCGGCTGGCGGAGGTCAACGAGCGGCTCGCGGACGCCGAGGCCGCCTCGACCTCCGAGACCGTGGACGAGGCGCTGGGCCTGGGCCTGTACGTGGTGGTGCGGCTGGCCGCCCGGCACG
>LIQL01000412.1 GCA_001418405.1 Streptomyces diastatochromogenes
GCCTCCCCCGGCCAACGCCCCGCGCCCCGCGCGCCGGGCGTGCGCACCAGTCCGGACCGTCGTCCCGGCAACCTCGGGACCGTTCTTCTCGTCCCTCTGTCCGTAAGGCATCCCCGTACGCCGGCGATTTGCGCATGTACGCGACAATCACCCGGCACGGAGCGCGGACCCGCGCCGCGGCCGACCGCCGCGGTACGACGGCCCGCGCGGGACGACGAGAGGAACACGGGGCTCCAACGGTGAAGATCGACTGGAACCGGCGCACCTGTGCGCGGCGCGGACACATCACCTACCTCCCGGACGAGACGCACCTCCAAGAGAGACTGCACGCCGGCACCGCCCTGGGCACGGCCTGGCGGTGCCTGCGCTGCGGGGACTTCGTGCTGGGCGAGCCGCACGGCTCCGGGCCGGCCTGCGACGCCCCGCTGGTGCCGCGCGGGAAGGCGCTGCGGGACCTGTTCATCCTGCGGTTCCTGGCCGTCGAGCGGGCGCTGCGCGGGCTGTTCGTCGTGCTGGCGGCGCTCGCCGTCTGGCAGTTCAGCAACAGCCAGGACGCGGTACGCCAGTTCTTCGACAAGAACCTGGACGTGGTCCGTCCGATCGCCGTGCACTTCCACTACGACCTGGACCACTCCCCGGTCGTCGACACCATCCGGAAGACCTTCGGCTACCAGCACTCCACCCTGCTGCTGGTGGCCGGGCTCCTGCTGGCGTACGCCCTGGTGGAGATCGTCGAGGGCGTGGGCCTGTGGTGGTCCCAGCGCTGGGCGGAGTACCTGGCGGTGGTGGCGACCGCGGCGTTCCTGCCCCTGGAGATCTACGAGCTGACCGAGAAGGTCAGCTGGCTCAAGATCGCCACCCTGGTCATCAACATCCTCGCGGTGCTCTACATCGCGGTCGCCAAGCGGCTGTTCGGCCTGCGGGGCGGTCGCGCGGCCTTCGACGAGGAGCGGCACAGCGCCTCCTTGATGGAGGTCGAGACGTCCGCCGGGGTGTCCGCGCCCGCGCCCGCCCATAATGGCTGAACGCACCGTACGAGGGGGAAAGCAACCCATGCGACCCAAGCACACGAACTCCGCGCACCGGCAGTCCGGTTCGCCGCACGCACCCGTCCGCCGGACCTGGGGGCGCCGCCCGATGGTGGTGCTGGCGCTGCTGTTCGGCATGGTGGCCGCCGCTGCCGGCCCCGCGGCCGCCGCCGGACTGTCCGACGCCGCCGCGGCCCGCCCGGCCGCCGTGGCCGCCCCGCACGCTCCGTCGGGCGCCCGGACGACCACCGTCGACGCCGAGCGCGTCGAGGCGGCCGCCGCGGCCCCCGCGAAGTGGCGGCACAGCACGCACAGCAGCCACCGCCAGGTGACGCACCAGGCGTCCTTCACGTCCCACGACAAGCCGAAGAAAAAGAAGATGGGCTTCTTCAAGAAGCTCGGCGTCTTCCTGATCGTGATCGTCGTGGTCATCATCGTCATCGTGATCCTGTTGATCTGGCTGATCGTGCACTTCATCCGGAAGGCTTTCCGCCGCCGGGACTGACGGATCACGTCAATTCCTTCTGCGCCGTCCGCGCACTGCGGGGGCGGTCGGAGTCCGCAACGGACTCCGACCGCCCCCGTTTTCGTTTTCCGTGCGATTTTCCCGGGGATTTCTGAGTGACTGAAAAGGGGGTGTCGCCGGCCGGCGGCCGGTTCGCGCGCTTGCGCCGCCGGAGGTCTCCGTGAGTGGCCGCGCCGTCGGAAGAAGTCCCAGCTCAGGGGCGTATGTAAAGCGCAAAGAAATGCGTCGCACTATCGTGCTAATGGGGAATCGAGTCATTTCATCGGTTTTTCTTGACGAGGATTACCCGGGTCCGCAGCAATAGTTGTCGAGCGCTCACCCGGAGTGTTGGCGGGTGTGACTCGTGGGGTAATTGAGAAATCCACGGAAAGGGGAATCACCATGGCCGAGGAAGACGACCTGTTCGAGGAGATGGCCATTCCGGAGTCGGAGACGGCCT
>LIQL01000413.1 GCA_001418405.1 Streptomyces diastatochromogenes
CGGCGCGGTGGGCCACCGCGCCGCGCGGTTCGCGCTGCGGGTGCTGTCGCCGCTGGGCGACGCCGACCCCGCGGGCGACCTGGCGACCGTACGGGAGGTGCACGCGGCGGCGCTGGCGGCGGTCGCGCCCTGGCGGATCGGACGGAGCGTCAACTTCCTCCTCGGCGAGCACCGGGGACGGGCGGACGCGGCGGCGGTGGCCGGCAGCACCCACGGGAGCGCGACCCGGGCCCGACTGGCGGAGCTGAGGGCCGCGCACGACCCGGAGAACGTCTTCCGCTTCCACCCGTACGCCGGGTGAGCCCCCTACGAGGCGCGAGTCCCCGTACGCCTGCCGTCCGTTCGCCTGCCGCGCGTCCGCCGTCCGGACCGGACCCGACCATCGCGGCGGACAGCGTCGGTGTCGTGCGGGGTGTACCCCCGGAGGCGTCGTCGCTCATGCGTTCCATGCTGGGCGCGACACTCTCGTCGACTTCGTCCGCGGCCCTTGATCCGCCCCCGCCCTCCGTGGGCAATCTGGAGGCATGGCTGAGCGCGCGGAGACTGAGGGCACGAGGACGGGCGAGCGGAACGGCGGCGGACCGGGCACCGGCGGGCGGGCGACCGAGCGGGCGGCCGCCGCCCGCCGGGAGCTGGCCCGCGACCTGGCCGCGGCGGTGCGGGGCGAGGTCTCGGCCACCGCCGCCGACCGGGCCCTGATGACGATGGACGCGTCCAACTACCGGCGGGTCCCGGACGCGGTGGTCGCGCCCCGGGACGCCGAGGACGTCGCCGCGGCCCTGCGGGTCTGCCGCGACCACGGCGTCCCGGTGGTGCCGCGCGGCGGCGGCACCAGCATCGCCGGCCAGGCCACCGGCACCGGCGTCGTCCTGGACTTCACCCGCCACCTGCGGCGGATCGTCGCACTGGACCCCGAGGCCGGCACCGCCGTGGTCCAGCCGGGCGTCGTCCTCGACGACCTGCGGGCCGCGGCCGCCCCGTACGGCCTGACCTTCGGCCCCGACCCCTCCACCCACAGCCGCTGCACCCTCGGCGGCATGATCGGCAACAACTCCTGCGGCTCGCACTCGGTGGCCTGGGGCACCACCGCCGACAACATCCACGCCCTGGAACTGCTCACCTACGGCGGGGAGGCCGTCCGGGCCGGCCGCGGCACCGACGCCGAAGGCCGCCCCACCGGGCTCCCGCCGCGCCTGCGCGACGGCGTCCAGGCACTGGTGGAGCGCGAGTTGGCGCTGTTGCGCACCGGCTACCCGACCGGACTGCCGCGCCGGATCTCCGGCTACGCCCTGGACGCCCTGCTGCCCGAGGCCGGCACCGACCTGGCCCGGGCCCTCACCGGCAGCGAGGGCACCCTCGGCGTGTTCACCGAGGCCACCGTCCGGCTCGTGGCGACGCCCGCGGCCCGCGCGCTGGCGGTCCTGGCCTACCCCGACGAGGGCGCCGCCGCCGAGGCCGCGCACACCCTCCTGCCACACGGGCCGCTGACCGTCGAGGGCATGGCCGCCGACCTGGTCGGCAAGGGCGCCGACGGCCTGCCCGACGGCGGTGCCTGGCTGTTCGCCGAGACGGGCGGGGCGAGCCCCGCGGAGGCCGCAGCCCGGGCCGAGGCGCTGTGCCGCGCGGCGCGGGCGGACGGCGCGACCGGCCACGCCCTCGTCACCGACCCGGCCGGCCAGCGCGCCCTGTGGCGGATCCGCGAGGACGCCTCCGGCACGGCGACCCGCATGCCCGACGGCAGCGAGGCGTGGCCCGGCTGGGAGGACTGCGCCGTCCCACCCGCCCAACTGGGCCCCTACCTCAGGGACTTCCGGTCCCTGCTCGTCCAGCACGGGCTGCGCGGCACCCCCTACGGCCACTTCGGCGACGGCTGCATCCACGTCCGGATCGACTTCGACCTGCTCACCCCGCCCGGCGTCCGCCGCTTCCGGGAGTTCTCCACCGACCTGGCCGCCCTGGTGGTGGCGCACGGCGGTTCCCTCTCCGGGGAGCACGGCGACGGCCAGGCCCGCGCCGAACTGCTCCCCGCGATGTACGGCGACGAACTGGTCGGCGTCTTCGGCCGGTTCAAGGACCTGTGGGACCCGGCCGCGGGCCTCAACCCCGGCATGCTGGTCCGCCCCGCCCCCCTCGACGCCAACCTGCGCTTCGCCCCGCTGCCGCCCGGCCCGGTCCCGGTGGAGTTCGGCTACCCGCACGACGACGGCGACTTCACCGCCGCCGTCCGCCGCTGCGTCGGCGTCGCCAAGTGCCGTACGGAGAAGCTCGGTTCGGGATCGTCCGACGTCATGTGTCCGTCGTACCGCGCCACCGGCGACGAGCAGCACTCCACCCGCGGGCGCGCCCGGCTGCTGCACGAGATGCTGGCCGGCGAGGTGATCACCGACGGCTGGCGCTCCCCGGAGGTGCGCGACGCCCTCGACCTCTGCCTGTCCTGCAAGGGCTGCCGCAGCGACTGCCCGGTCGGCGTCGACATGGCCACCTACAAGGCGGAGTTCCTGCACCACCACTACGCGGGCCGGCTCCGCCCCGCCGCCCACTACGCCATGGGCCGGCTGCCCCAGTGGCTGCACGCCGCCGCCCCCGTGGCGCCGGCCCTCAACGCCCTCGCCCGCACCCCGCTCGCCGCCGTCGCCAAGCGGCTCGCCGGGATCGCCCCCGAGCGGGAGATCCCCGAGCTGGCACGGGAGACGTTCCGCCGCTGGTGGTGGCGCCGGCACGCCGCGCCCACGGGCGGCCGGACCGTCGTCCTGTGGCCCGACACCTTCACCAACCACCTCTCCCCGGAGGTGGGGCGGGCCGCCGTCCGCGTCCTGGAAGCCGCGGGCCTCCGCCCCCTGCTTCCCCCCCTGTC
>LIQL01000414.1 GCA_001418405.1 Streptomyces diastatochromogenes
GCGACAGCGCCTCCTCGCGGTCGCCGCCGGCGTCCTGGGCGGCGACGATCAGGGCGTCGGCGGCCATGGCGGCCAGCCGCACCGCGACGTGGCACACGTCGCGCTGGGGGAGCGGTCGGAGGAGTTCCACCGCGCCGTCGCTGTCGCCGGACAGGGCCGAGGCGACGACGGCCATCGTGGTGCGATCCCACTCGTACTCGGACATGGGAAGAGCATGCCCAGCGGGTGGCAGCGCCATCATCGAACGGGCAGTCGGGAAGGGAACGCGCCAGCCGGCCGGCCGACCGGGCCCCACCACCCCGGCCGGGCCCGGGCGGCCGGCGCCGCGCCCGGTGCCTCAGAGCAGTTGGCGGACCGGTTCCCCCGCCAGGTAGGCCGCGATGTCCGCCACGGCCTCGCGGAAGTAGCCCTCGTAGTTGCGCCGGGTGACGTAGCCGAGGTGGGGCAGGGCGAGGACGTTCGGGAGGGTGCGCAGCGCGGCGTCCGCGGGCAGCGGCTCCTGCTCGTAGACGTCCAGGCCGGCGCCGGCGATCCAGTTCTCGTCGAGGGCCCGCAGCAGCGCGGCCTGGTCGACGAGGCCGGCCCGCGAGGTGTTCACCAGGTAGGCGGTGGGGCGCATCCGGCGCAGTTCCGGGGCGCCGAGCAGCCCGCGGGTGCGGTCGCTGAGGACCAGGTGCACGGAGACGAAGTCGCTGCCCTCCAGCAGTTCCTCCTTGCTGGCGGCGGCCCGCACGCCCACCTCCGCGGCCCGCCTGGCGGTCAGGTTCGGGCTCCAGGCCATCACGTCCATCCCGAAGGCCAGGCCGACCCGCGCCACCCGGCTGCCGATCCGCCCGAGGCCGACGAGGCCCAGCGTCCGGCCGTGCAGGTCCGCGCCGACGGTGCTCTGCCAGGGCCCGCCGGTCCGCATCGCGGTGCTCTCGGTGACCACGTTGCGGGCCAGGCCCAGCAGCAGCGCCCAGGTCAGTTCGACGGGCGGTTCGCTGTTGCTGGCGGTGCCGCAGACCGTGACGCCGTGCCGGGCGGCCGCCGCCAGGTCGATCGAGGCGTTCCGCATCCCCGATGTGACCAGCAGCCGCAGCCGCGGCAGCCGCGCCAGCAGTGAGGCCGGGAACGGCGTCCGCTCGCGCATCGCGACCACGATCTCGCAGTCGCCGATCGCCTCGACCACCTCGTCCTCGGAGCGCAGCGGCGTGCGCAGCGCCCGAACGTCGACCGCGCCGGCGCCGCTGCCGGCGTCGGCCAGCGCGGACCAGTCGGCCAGGTCGAGCGCCACGCCCTGGTAGTCGTCGAGCACGGCGCAGCGCAGGGCCGCGGACGGGCCGGTGCCCGGCTCGGGCGCGGTGGCGGACGCAGTCATGGGGCCTCCTGGGGCGGTGACGGGCAGCGGACCGTCCCACCCGTCAGATCACGATACGAACCTGATACAAACCCGGCCCAGTTTCGATCATTCCCGGTCGATACAGTGCTTCGCCAGGGGCCTCCGCACGGCCCCGGGCCCGGGCGGACGAGCGGAGCGAGGTGTCGGCATGAGCGCAGCGGCAGGAGGCAGCGCCATCTGGGGCCGCGCCGAGCAGCAGGACTTCCGCAGCCGGGTGCGCGGCTGCCTGCTGGGCGGCGCGATCGGTGACGCGCTCGGCGCCGCCGTCGAGTTCGACTCGCTGGACGCGATCCGCGAGGCGCACGGCCAGGACGGCGTGACCGACCTCGTCCCCGCCTTCGGGCGGCGCGGCGCGGTCACCGACGACACCCAGATGACCCTCTTCACCATGGACGGCCTGATCCGCGCCCAGGTACGCCGCGACACCGGCGCCTGGCACCCGCCCACCGACGTCCACCGCGCCTACCTCCGCTGGGCCGCCACCCAGCGCGACTGGGGCCCCGACGAGCGCAAGGACGACGACGGCTGGCTGGCCCGCGAGGAGTGGCTCTACGCCCGCCGGGCCCCCGGCCGGGCCTGCCTGAGCGGCCTCGGCGACGAGGTCATGGGCACCCTCGACCAGCCGAAGAACCCCGACTCCAAGGGCTGCGGCGCGGTGATGCGCTCCGCGCCGTTCGGCCTGCTCGTCGGATGGGAGCCGCAACTGGTCTTCCAGCTCGCCGTCGAATGCGCGGCGCAGACCCACGGCCACCCCACCGGCTACCTCGCGGCCGGCGCGTTCGCCGTGATCAGCCACTCGTTGGCGCGCGGCGAGGACCTGGACGGCGCGGTCCAAAAGGCCCTGGCCCACCTCGCCACCCGCCCCGGCCACGAGGAGACCACCGACGCGCTCAAGCGGGCCCTGGGCGCCGTGCGGCAGGGCATGCCGACGCCCGCCCGGGTCGAGTCGCTCGGCGAGGGCTGGACCGCCGAGGAGGCCCTGTCGATCGGGGTGTACTGCGCCCTGGTCGCCGAGGACGTCCGGCACGGCCTGCTGCTCGCCGTCAACCACGGCGGCGACAGCGACTCCACCGGCGCCGTCTGCGGCAACCTCCTCGGCGCCCTGCACGGCGAGACCGCACTGCCCCCCAACTGGCTCGTCGAGCTGGAGGGCCGCGCCACCATCCTGCAACTCGCCGACGACTTCGCCATGGAGATGACCCAGGGCCCCGCCCTGCACGGCCCGGCGGGCTCCGCCGCCGGCTGGCTGGCCCGCTACCCCCGCGCCTGACCCCCGCCGCCCCGCAGGTCAGGCCCCGTCCGGCAGCGCCGCGGGCCGGGCCGACCCGTCCTCGGAGCCCCCGTCGTCCCCGTCGTCAAGGTCGTTCCCGTCGTTGATGCGCGCCAACAGCGCGTCGCGCGCCGCGCTCGGCTCCGGCCGCACCAGCCCGAGCAGCACGAACAGCACCAGCGACGTCGCCACCGGCGCCACGATCTGCACCTGCAACTGGACGCCGGCCAGGCCGTAGTTGGTCAGCCAGAACGCGACCAGGCCGGCCGCCCAGGACACCAGCGCCGCCGTCGGCCCGGACCGGCGGAAGAGCGGCACCATCCCCAGCAGGAACGGAATGGACACCGGCCCGACCAGCCCGGCCACCCACTTGATGACCACGGTGATGATGTCCTTGAACGCCGGCGAGTTGACCTGCGTCGCGATCGCCATCGACAGCGCCAGGAAGCACACCGTCGACAGCCGCGCCGCCACCAGCCCGGCCCGGTGCGACCAGGCCCGGGCCCGCGCCGACACCGCCGGCGCGATGTCCCGGGTGAAGACCGCGGCGATCGCGTTGGCGTCCGAGGAGCACATGGCCATCGTGTGCGAGAAGAAGCCGACCACGACGAGCCCCAACAGCCCGTGCGGCAGAAGCCGTTCGGACAACAGCGCGTAGGCGTCCGAGGCGTCCGGCTTGCCGCTCGTCACCAACAGCGGCGCCGCCCACATCGGGAAGAACAGCACGACCGGCCACACGAACCACAGCGCCGCCGACAGCAGCGCCGACCGCCGCGCCTCCCGGGCGGTGCGGGTGGCCATGTAGCGCTGGGCCTGGTTCCACATCCCGCCGCTGTACTCGAAGGTCTTGATGAAGAGGTAGGCCAGCAGGAAGGTCACGGTGTACGGGCCGGCGGTCGGCTGGGCGTGGCCGGCCGGCAGCCGGTCCCACAGCGTCCACAGCCCGCTGACGCCGCCCAGCTCCCCCAGCACCGTCACCACCATCGCCACCCCGGCCAGCAGCTGGATGACGAACTGGCCCAGTTCGGTCAGCGCGTCCGCCCACAGCCCGCCGACCGTGCAGTAGATCCCGGTGATCACCCCGGTGAGGAGGATGCCCTGGTTGAGGGAGATGCCGGTGAAGACCGTCAACAGGGTCGCGATCGCCGCCCACTTGGCGCCCACGTCCACGATCTTCAGCAGCACCCCGGACCAGGCGAGCGCCTGCTGCGTGGACAGGTTGTAGCGGTCCTTGAGGTACTCCAGCGGCGAGGCGACCCCCAGGCGGGACCGCAGCCGGTTCAGCCGGCCGGCGAACAGCCGGGCCCCGATGGCGATCCCGACGGCGATCGGGAAGGACCAGGTGACGTAGGAGGTGATGCCGTACTGGTAGGCGATGCCCGCGTACCCGGTGAACATCACCGCGCTGTAGCCGGACATGTGGTGCGAGATGCCCGACAGCCACCACGGCATCCGGCCGCCGGCGGTGAAGAAGTCGCTGACGTCCGCGACCCGCCGGTGCGACCACGCCCCGATCGCGACCATCACGCCGAAGTAGCCGATGAGCACGGCCCAGTCGAGACTGTTCATGCCCCCTCCAGGGGTCCGCCTTGTGAACGTTCCAGATGTGGAAGCACGTCGTCGTGATGCGGTCCTGCGGCGCCAACTCCCCGCCCGACAGCGGGAACTTTGGGGATTGAACCGTTCGACGCGGCCGCCGGTCAAGGGTCTCGACGGTCATGGATATGAACACAGGTCATCGAGACGAACGAGGCGCGCCGCGTGGCCCCGCGCCCGCACGCCGCGTGGAACGGCCCGCCGGCGGGC
>LIQL01000415.1 GCA_001418405.1 Streptomyces diastatochromogenes
GCTTTGAGCGGGACGGGTTCGTCCCAGGCGGGGCCGGTGATCTGCTCGGGCTCGATGTGGTCGAACCCCTCCCACAGGTCGGGGCCCGCGTCGGGCGTGGTCATGCGGTGGCCCTCCCTTCCTGGGGAGCGAGCAGCGGGCAGGTGGTGGTGCGGTGGTGGTCCCAGTCCTCGACCAGCCGCAGGACGGCGGCCCGGCCGCGGGCTTCGCGGTCGTAGGCGCCGCAACGGCAGATCGCGGTGGCGCGAGTGACGGCGTCCCACTGCGGCGGCGCGATGACGTGCAGCCCGAAGAGCAGCTGCTCGGGCGGGCGGCGGGTGGTCGGGTGCGGGTCAGGGCGAAGAGCTGAAAGGACGCCCTGGCGGGCGACGCCCTTCGGCGCCCCACCGCCGCCGGGGGCGGGCGCCGGTTCGGCGGGGCTGGTGTGGTTGGTGGTCATGCGGCACCGCCGTCTTGGGCGTTGGTGGTGCCGCGGCGGATCCCGTCGCGGATGGTGGCGGCGACCCGGGCGGGCGCGAGCCCCTTGGCCAGACCGGCGGCGGTGAGGTGGTCGGTGACGTCCTGCTCGGTGAGAGTGCCGGCGGCGATCAGGCGACCCAGGGCGTAGGCGGCGTTGTAGAGGGTGACGTTCTGGCTGCCGCTCGCCGCCGCCTCGACCTTGGCCAGCTCGCCGTTCAGGGCGGCTGCGGCGTAGCGCTCCGTGCGGCCGATGCGGGAGCGCAGGGTGGTGGCGCTGACCGGCTTGGGTGCGGGCGGCGGGGTGAGCAGGTCACAAAGCCACGTGGGGAGGGGCATCGGGGGCGCGTCGTGGACGATCTCGTACGGTCGGCCGTGGACGCTGCTTCCGGCGGCCACCACGTACCCGCCCCAGGCTCGCGTGTCGACCTTCCACCCCAGACGCCCCGCGCTCCCACGTAGCTGCTTTTCCGCAGGCGCGGCGAAGTACAGGTGCAGCCCGCCGCGGCCGGTGCGCACCGTGTACGTCTCGGTCGGCATCCGCTCACCGGCCCGCTCGCACAGGGCGGCGAACACGTCCAGCCCGTCGGCCAGTCCGGCCCACTGCGGGGGCGGGGTGTCCTCGGTGTCCTTGGGCAGGTCGAGGTCGATGACGAGCAGCTCGGCGGGGCCGGTGGCGATGCCGATGTTGTAGGGCTGGGCCTGCCAGCACTGCTCGATGGCGGCGCGGTCGGTGGTGGCGCGCTGCTCGGGGGTGCGATGACCGTCGGCGCAGCGGCCGGTGCCGGGGCAGCGGGCTTCGGCGTGTCCGGCGGGCCGCTTGTCGCCGGGGCGCAGCGGGAAGACGGGCCATCCGCGGTCTGCTGCGGCCAGGGCGACGGCCCGGAGGTCCGGCTGCGCGCCGGAGACTCGCCTGGCGGGGGTGGGTTGAGTCATGCTGGAGACCTCCACAGGTCCGTAGATGGCAGGTGGATGAGGGCGGCCCCGCTCTCATCGCCAATGAGAGGGGGCCGCCCTCATCCACCTG
>LIQL01000416.1:0-306 GCA_001418405.1 Streptomyces diastatochromogenes
CGGCGGTGGTGCGCGGGCCCAGCACCCCGTGGTCGGCGAGCAGTTGGGTGGGGGTGCGGCCGTGGGTCGCCCAGCAGGCGTCGTTCTCCGCGGTCTGCTCGGAGAGGTGGACGTGCAGGGGTGCCTGCCGCCGGCGGGCCCAGTCGGCGACGGTGGCCAACTCCCCGGCGGGGACGGCCCGCACGGAGTGCACCGCGGCGCCGATCCGGGCGTGCTCGGCGCCCTTGAGCGCGTCGGCGCGCTCCGCCCAGGCGTCCGCGGTGCCGTCGGAGAAGCGCAGTTGGTGCTGGTTGGGCGGGTCGCCGA
>LIQL01000416.1:318-6704 GCA_001418405.1 Streptomyces diastatochromogenes
CGGGTGCCGCCGGGCGCGTGGTGCAGGTAGTGGAACTCACCGACGCAGGTGATGCCGGCGAGCGCCATCTCGGCGTAGGCGGCGCGGGCGAGCGCGTAGTAGCTGTCCGGGGTGAGCCGGTCGGCGACGCCGTACATCACGTCGCGCCAGGTCCAGAAGGTGCCGCTGCCGACCTGGACGGAGCCGCGCAGGGCGCGGTGGAAGGCGTGGCTGTGGGCGTTGGCCAGGCCCGGGAGGGTCAGGCCGCGGAGCGCCTCGGCGCCCGGCGGGGGTGTCGGGGTGTCGGTGCGGACGGCCGTGATCCGCCCGTCCACCGTCTCCACACTCACGCCGGAGGCGACGTGCGAGCCGAGCCAGGCGTGTTCGAGCCAGTACGTCTTCGGTGTTGCCTCGGGCGTCAGCGGCACGCCAGCCCCTCCAGTACGTCGGCGAGTGCGGTGACCCCGGCGACGCAGTCGTCCTCGGCGGCCGTCTCGGCGGGCGAGTGCGAGACGCCGGTCGGGTTGCGGACGAACAACATGGCCGTCGGGACGGTCGCGGACAAAATACCCGCGTCGTGTCCGGCGCCGGTGCCCAGGACCGGTACCGGCCGTTCGCCCCGCTTGCCGAGGAGGGCGCCCAGTTCGTCCCGCAGGGCGTGCTGGAACTCCACGACGGGGGTGAAGGACTCGCGGACGACGTCGAGGTCGACGCCGTCGCGGGCGGCCCGTTCGGCGGCGGCCCGCTCGATGCCGGTGATCACGGTGTCCAGGGTGTCCTGGCCGGCGGCGCGGGCGTCCAGCCAGCCGCGGACCAGCGAGGGGATGGCGTTGACGCCGTTCGGTTCGACGTTGATCTTCCCGAAGGTGGCCAGGGCGCCGGCCAGTCGGGCCTGCTCGCGGGCGGCGAGCACGGTCGCGGCGTAGGAGAGCATCGGGTCGCGGCGGTCTTCCAGGCGCGTGGTGCCGGCGTGGTTGGCCTCGCCGCGGAAGTCGAACCGCCAGCGGCCGTGCGGCCAGATGGCGGAGGCGATGCCGACCGGGTCCCCGGACAGGTCGAGGGCGCGGCCCTGCTCGACGTGGAGTTCGACGAACGCCCCGATGGCGGCGAGCCGCTCCGGATCGGGGCCGATCGCCTCGGGGTCGTGGCCGGCGCGCTCCATGGCCTGCGGCAGGGTGACGCCGTCGCCGTCCCGCAGCCGGTGCGCGGCCTCGGTGGTCAGGGCGCCGGCGGACAGCCGGGAGCCGACGCAGGCCAGCCCGAAGCGGGCGCCCTCCTCGTCGCCGAAGTTGACGATCGCCAGCGGCTTGGTGAACTCCGTTCCCCGCCCGCGCAGTTCGTCGAGGGCGGCGAAGGAGGACACCACGCCCAGCGGGCCGTCGAAGGCGCCGCCGTCCGGGACGGAGTCCAGGTGCGAGCCGGTGACGACGGCCTCGCCGGGGGCCACGTCCCGGTAGGTGGTGGCGCCGAGCCAGGCCCACTGGTTGCCGTTGCGGTCGAGTTCGTAGGCGAGTCCGCGGGCCTCGGCCTGGGCCCGGAACCACGCGCGGCAGTCGGTGTCCGCGCCGGTCCAGGCGAAGCGGCGGTAGCCCCCGGAGGAGGAGTCGCGGCCGAGCGGCCGCAACTCCTCCCACATCTGGTGGAACGAGGAGCTCACGCGCCCTCGCCCTCGCGCATCGGGATGCGGACGCCCCGCTCGGCGGCCACCTCGTCGGCGCGCTCGTAGCCGGCGTCGACGTGGCGGATGACGCCCATGCCCGGGTCGTTGGTGAGCACCCGGCGGATCTTCTCGCCGGCCAGCGGGGTGCCGTCGGCGACCGTGACCTGTCCGGCGTGGATCGAGCGGCCCATGCCGACGCCGCCGCCGTGGTGCAGGGAGACCCAGGAGGCGCCGGAGGCGACGTTGACCATGGCGTTGAGCAGCGGCCAGTCGGCGATCGCGTCCGAGCCGTCCTTCATGGCCTCGGTCTCGCGGTACGGGGAGGCTACGGAACCGCAGTCGAGGTGGTCGCGGCCGATGGCCAGCGGGGCCTTCAGGGTGCCGTCGGCGACCATCTCGTTGAACCGCTCGCCGGCCTTGTCGCGCTCGCCGTAGCCGAGCCAGCAGATCCGGGCGGGCAGGCCCTGGAAGTGGACCCGCTCCCCCGCCAGCTTGATCCAGCGGGCCAGCGACTCGTTCTCGGGGAAGAGGTCGAGGATGGCGCGGTCGGTGGCGGCGATGTCGGCCGGGTCGCCGGAGAGCGCCGCCCAGCGGAACGGGCCCTTGCCCTCGGCGAAGAGCGGCCGGATGTAGGCGGGGACGAAGCCGGGGAAGGCGAACGCCCGCTGGTACCCGGCGAGCTGCGCCTCGCCGCGGATGGAGTTGCCGTAGTCGAAGACCTCGGCGCCGGCGTCCATGAAGCCGACCATGGCCTCGACGTGCTTCGCCATCGACTCGCGGGCGCGCTGGGTGAAGTCGGCGGGCTTCTCGGCCGCGTAGGCCGCCATGTCGGCGAAGTCGATGCCGACGGGCAGATAGGCGAGCGGGTCGTGGGCGCTGGTCTGGTCGGTGACGATGTCGATCGGGGCGCCCTCGGCGAGCATCTGCGGGAGGAGTTCCGCGGCGTTGCCGAGCAGGCCGATGGAGAGCGGCTTGCGCTGGTCGCGGGCCTCGACGGCGAGTTGGAGGGCGTGCTGGAGGTTGTCCGCCTTGACGTCCAGGTAGCGGTGCTCGATGCGGCGCTCGATGGCGCGCGGGTCGCAGTCGATGCAGAGCGCGACGCCGTCGTTCATGGTGACGGCGAGCGGCTGGGCGCCGCCCATGCCGCCGAGTCCGGCGGTGAGGGTGATGGTGCCGGCCAGCGTCCCGCCGAACTTCTTCGCCGCGACCGCCGCGAAGGTCTCGTAGGTGCCCTGGAGGATGCCCTGGGTGCCGATGTAGATCCACGAACCGGCCGTCATCTGGCCGTACATGGTGAGGCCGAGGGCCTCCAGGCGGCGGAACTCCTCCCAGTTGGCCCAGTCGCCGACGAGGTTGGAGTTGGCGATCAGCACCCGCGGCGCCCACTCGTGCGTCTGCATCACGCCGACCGGCCTGCCGGACTGGACGAGCATCGTCTCGTCCTGCTTGAGCGTGGTCAGGGTGCGCACCATGGCGTCGAAGGAGCGCCAGTCACGGGCGGCCTTGCCGGTGCCGCCGTAGACGACGAGCTGATCCGGGTGCTCGGCCACCTCCGGATCGAGGTTGTTCTGCAGCATGCGCAGCGCGGCTTCCTGCTGCCATCCCCGTGCGCTCAGCTCCGTACCGCGCGGTGCCCGCACGGGTCGCGGTCCCGACATGGGCCGTGCCTCCCTGACTCTGAATGGATTGACCTATTCACAGTCTGGAGTCACTGAATACCACTAGTCAACAGGGCGCGACGACAGCTTTCCCCAACCCGCCCGTTCGACTTGCCCGACGGGAAAGTCAAGTGTTAGCTTTCCTGGTGGGAAAGTTGGACGGGGGTGCCCTCGGCGACCTCGGCACCGGCCGTGCGACACGGCCCGTCCGACACGTCTACGGGGAGGCGAAGGACATGACGACACCGGTGGATGCCGAGCAGGCCTGGAAGGATCTCCAGCGCATCCGGGTCCCGCAGGAGCGGGTGTACGACGAGGTGGAGCGCTGCGCACAGGGCGACCAACGGTCGACGTACGTGACCGCCGCGCTGATGTGGCTCTTCCTCGCCGGTTACGGGCTCAAGCTCCCGCCTTGGGGCTCCTTCTTGATGCTCGCCCTCTACATCGGCGCACTGGTCGCCCTGGGGGTCGTCTACAGCCGCCGGACCCGCGTGCGGCTGCACCGCTCGCGGTACACCTGGCGCAGCTTCGCCAGCTTCCTCGCGGGTGGGGTCGTCAGCGGCGGCACGATCGTCCTCACCAACTTCCTGACCGAGCGGCTGGCCCTGCCCTACGGCAACCTCATCCAGGCCACCGTCTCCGCCGGCGCCTTCCTGCTCTTCGTCGGCCCCGCCAACCGCTGGGCGATCAGCCGGCTGCGGAGCCGCGCGCTCGGCGACCGCTCCCCGACAACCGTCCATGAGGAGGAGACAGACCGTTGAGCACCCCCTCGGGCTTCGACGAACTGATCCACCCGTCCACCCGGCTGTCCGTGGTGGCCCTGCTGGCCGCCACGGAATGGGCCGACTTCCCGTTCATCCGCGACAGCCTCTCGCTCAGCGACTCCGCGCTCTCCAAACAGCTGCACACGCTGGAGGAGGCGGGATACCTGGAGATCCAGAAGGAGGGCGGCGGCCGCAAGCGCCGCACCAAGGTGCGCCTGACGGCCCGGGGCCGCACCGCCTTCGAGGGACACGTCGCCGCGCTCCGCGCCATCGTCGAGGGCGCGGGCCCCGCGCCGGTCCGACCGGCGCCCCACGAGCACGCGGAGGCGGGCCGATGACCACGACCGCACGCCCGGAGGCCACCACGATGACCACCACACCCGCAGCCGTCACCGCACCCGCCGCGACGGCCGGCGCCACACCGGTCGTCGAGGCCCGCGACCTGCGGATGAGTTACGGCAGCACCCACGTGCTCCGGGGCGTCGACCTGGAGATCCGGCGCGGCGAGATCTTCGCCCTGCTCGGGCCCAACGGCGCCGGGAAGACCACCACGGTCGAGATCCTGGAGGGGTTCCGGCAGCGGTCCGCCGGCGAGGTGCGCGTCCTCGGGACAGACCCGGCCCGCGCCGACGACGCCTGGCGCGGCCGGATCGGGCTGGTCCTGCAGTCCTGGCGCGACCACCGCCGCTGGCAGGTCGCCGAGTTGCTGACGCACTTCGCGACGTACTACCCGGATCCGCGCGACCCCGCCGAGCTCCTCGACCTGGTCGGCCTCACCCACCAGGCGCGGCAGCGCGTCGACCGGCTCTCCGGCGGGCAGCGCCGCCGCGTCGACGTTGCGCTCGGCATCATCGGCCGGCCCGAGTTGCTCTTCCTCGACGAGCCCACCACCGGCTTCGACCCCGAGGCGCGCCGCGACTTCCACGACCTGATCGAGCGCCTGGCCCGCACCGAGGGCGTCACGATCCTGCTGACCACCCACGACCTGGCCGAGGCCGAGCGGTTGGCCGACCGCATAGCCATGCTGGTCGACGGCCGGATCCGGGCCTGCGGCACGCCGGCGGAGCTGGCCCGGCGGGCCGCCGCCCAGGCCGAGGTCCGCTGGACGGCGCCCGACGGCCGGCCGCGCCACGAGCGCACCGCGGACCCGTCCGGCCTGGTGTGGGAGCTGCACCGGGAGACGGCCGGTCCGATCGCGGACCTGGAGGTGCGCCGCCCGACGCTGGAGGACACCTACCTGCACATGGTGCACCGGCAGGGCACGGACACCGACGGCACCGACGACGACGCACACCGCACCGGTTTGGCGGCCGGCGGCGACACGGGGGAGGCAGCGGCATGAGGGGGACGGACATGACGGCGACGACGGACACCGGCCCGGCGGCGCCGGACCGCGACCGCGGTGCGGCGAGCGGCGACGAGGCGGCCGGGCGCGGCGGGGCCCGGCCCGGGTGGCTGCGCCCCCTGCGGGCGGGGCTGCGGCGCGGCGGCATCGAGCTGCGCCACCTCCTGCGCGACCGCAAGGAGATGAGCGGCCATCTGGCCAACGTCGTGGTGGCCCTGCTGCTCGCCACCTTCATCAGCGACGACGTGCCGGGGACCCGGATCCCGATGGCGCAGTTGACGCTCTCCGGGTTCGCCGCGTACCTGCTGTTCCAGATCGGCGTGATCAACCTCCCGCAGATGCTGGTGACCGAGCGCGAAGAGGGCACCCTGCTGCGGCTGCGGGCCACCCCCGGCGGCATACCGGCCTACCTCGTCGCCAAGTCGCTGCTGATCGTGGGCGTGGCCGTGGCCACCTTGGTGGTCCTGCTGGGCGCCGCCGCGGCGCTGGTCGACGGGCCGCTGCCGCACGGCCCGGGCGGTTGGCTGACGCTGCTGTGGGTCACCGGCCTCGGCCTGCTCGCCGTCGTCCCGCTGGGCGCCGCGATCGGCGCGGTGCTGCCCAATCCGCGGGAGGCGCTGGCGTTGATCATGCTGCCGGCGATGGCGCTGCTGGTCACGTCGGGCGCGATGTTCCCGATCACCACGATGCCGACCGTGGTGCAGAACATCGCCTCGGTCTTCCCGCTGCGGTGGATGGCGCAGGGCCTGCGCGCGTCCCTGCTGCCGGACGCCGCCCGCGCCGCCGAGCCCGCCGGCTCCTGGCAACTGCCCACCGTCGCCATGGTCCTGGCCGCCTGGGCCGTCCTGGGCTTCCTGCTGGCGGTTCCGTTGCTACGGCGGGCCGCCCGCCGCGAGTCCGGCTCCCGACTGACCACCCGTCAGACCAGGGCTCAGCTCGGCGGCGCCCCCGCGGCGTGAGCCCGCCGCCCGGCGCCCCCG
>LIQL01000417.1 GCA_001418405.1 Streptomyces diastatochromogenes
GGGCGGGCGGGGGGCGACGGCGCGGGCGGCGCCGCGGTGCGGTGCGGCGGCGTACATCATGCGGCCACCTCCCCCGACGCGTCGTGGTGCGGCTGGGATATCCGGGCCACGACGTTCAGCAGGCAGGCGCTGTCCACGACGCCCAGGCAGCGGCCGTCGTCGACGACGCGGGCCGGGCCGCCGGAACGGGCCACCGCCTCGATGGCGTCGGAGATCAGGGTGTCAGGGGCGAGCGCGGGGCCCGCCTCCGCCTCGCCGGCCTCGGCGGGGCGCATCGCGCGGCGGACGGTCAGCACCTGCTCGCGCGGGACGTCCCGGACGAAGTCGCGGACGTAGTCGTCGGCGGGCGAGCCGACGATCTCCTCGGGGGTGCCCAGCTGGACGATCTGCCCGTCGCGCATCAGGGCGATCCGGTCGCCGATCCGCAGCGCCTCGGCCAGGTCGTGGGTGATGAAGACCATGGTCCGCCCCTCCTCGCGGTGCAGGCGGACCACCTCCTCCTGCATGTCGCGCCGGATGAGCGGGTCGAGCGCGCTGAACGGCTCGTCGAACAGCAGGACTTCGGGGTCCACGGCGAGCGCGCGGGCCAGGCCGACCCGCTGCTGCTGGCCGCCGGAGAGCTGGCCGGGGCGGCGCTTCTCCAGGCCGGCCAGGCCGACCTTGTCGACCATCTCGGCGGCCTTCTCGCGGCGTTCGGACTTGCCCATGCCCTGGATCTCCAGGCCGTAGGCGACGTTGTCGACGACGGTGCGGTGCGGCAGCAGGCCGAAGTGCTGGAAGACCATGGCGGCCCGGCGGCGGCGCAGTTCGCGCAGCGCGGTGCGGTCCATGGCGCGGACGTCCTCGCCGTCCATCTCCAGCACGCCGCTGGTCGGCTCGATCAGCCGGGTCAGGCAGCGGACGAGGGTGGACTTGCCGGAGCCGGAGAGCCCCATGACCACGAAGACCTCGCCCTTGCGGACGTCGAAGGAGACGTCGCGGACGGCGGCGGTGCAGCCGGTCTGCTCGCGCAGCTCCCGGGCGCTGAGCTCGGTGACCGCGGCGTCGTCGGGTATGCGTTCGGCCTTCGGCCCGAAGACCTTCCACAGGTGGCGCACGGAGAACACCACGGGCTGCTCGCCCGGGCCGGCCGCGGCCGAACCGGCCGTGTCCTTGCGGGGGTTGGGGACGGCAGCGGCGTCGACGGAGGAACCGGTCATCACGCATCACCCCCCTGGGTCGAGGCCGCGCGGAGCAGTTCGGCGCACTTCTCCCCCACCATCAGCACGCCGATCATCGGGTTCACCGCGGGCATCGTCGGGAAGACGGAGGCGTCGGCGATGCGGATGCCGGACAGGCCGCGGATCTTCAGCTCCGGGTCGACGACGGCGAGGCGGTCGTCCTCGGCGCCCATCTTGCAGGTGCCGGCCGGGTGGTAGACGGTGTGCGCGGCCTTGCGGACCAGCTCGCTGATCTCCGCGTCGTCGGTGACCTCGGGGCCGGGGAAGACCTCCCGCTTGAGCCACTTCTTGAACGGCTCGGCCTGGGCGACCTTGCGGGCCAGCTTGATGCCGTCGACGAGGGTCTGCCCGTCGTAGTCGACCCCGTTCTCGTCGTACTCGAAGTACCTGAAGTCCAGGGCGGGCTTGACCTCGGGGTCGGCGGAGGTGAGGTAGAGCCGGCCGCGGGCGCGGGACTTGGGGATGTTGGGGGTCATCGACACGCCGTGCTCGGGCCGCTCGTAGCCCAGTCGCTCCGGGTTGTCGGTGAACGGGATCTGGTAGAAGTGGAACATCAGGTCCGGGCCCTTGTGGTCCGGGTCCCGCTTCACGAACAGACCGGCGTCCGAGTCCATCGCGGAGTTGCCGGGGATCGGCCCGTTGGTCTCCCAGACGATGACCGACTCGGGGTGGTCGATGAGGTTCTCGCCGACGCCCGGCAGGTCCAGGACGCAGGGGATGCCGAGCGCCTCCAGGTCCTCCTTGGGGCCGATGCCGGAGTGCATCAGCAGCCGCGGGGTGTCCACCGCGCCGGCGCACACCAGCACCTCGCGGGCGGCCTCGACGTAGACCTCCTCGCCGTCCTTGGTACGGACGTGGACGCCCTTGGCGGTGGTGCCGTCCAGCTCCAGCTTGTGCGCCCAGGTCTCCAGCATCAGCGTGAGGTTGGGCCGGTCGCCGGCCTCCATGTGGGGGTGGAGGTAGGCGACGGAGGCGGAGGAGCGCTTGTTGTTCTCCGGGTGGTAGGCGAGGTCGAAGAAGCCGACGCCCTCCTCGAAGGGCCGGTCGTTGAAGCCGACGACCTCCGGGACGCCGAGGGCGGTCTTCGTCGCCTCGATCCAGTCGGTGGCGATCTGGTTCTGGTCCTTCTTGGCCACCCGCACGATGTTGTTGCGCAGCTTGCCGAAGTAGGGGTCCATCTCGTTCGCGCCCCAGCCGGTCGCACCGGCCGCCGCCCACTCGTCCCAGTCCGACGGCAGCGGCTTGAAGGAGATCAGCGTGTTGTGCGACGAGCAGCCGCCGAGGACCTTGGCGCGGCTGTGCAGGATGTGCGAGTTGCCGCGGGGCTGCTCGGTGGTCGTGTACTCGTAGTCCAGGTCGCCGCCGAGCAGGCCGAGCCACTTGCGCAGCGTCAGGACGTCCTCGCGGTCGATGTCGGTGGGACCGCCCTCGATCACGGCGACGGTGGTGTGCGGATCCTCGGTGAGGCGGGAGGCGATGACGGATCCGGCGGTGCCACCGCCGACGACTACGTAGTCGTACACGGGCATGGGGGGTGCTCCTTACTGCGAAGTGCGCGCGGGGCCCGGGCGGCGACCGCCCGGGCCGGGGACGGACCGGTCAGCCGGCGAACCAGCGGACGGGCTGGGGCCGCAGGTTCTCGTAGACGTGCTTGCTCTCCCGGTACTCGTCGAGCCCGGTCGGGCCGAGCTCGCGCCCGATGCCGGACTTCCCGAAGCCGCCCCATTCGGCCTGCGGGAGGTAGGGGTGGTAGTCGTTGATCCACACCGTGCCGTGCCGCAGACGGGCCGCGACCCGGCGGGCGCGGGCGGTGTCGGCGGAGAAGACCGCACCGGCCAGCCCGTACTCGGTGTCGTTGGCCAGCGTGACGGCTTCGTCCTCGGTGGTGAAGGTCTCGACGGTGAGGATCGGCCCGAAGGTCTCCTCGCGGACGACCTTCATCCCGCGGTGGCAGCCGTCCAGCACGGTCGGCCGGTAGAAGTAGCCGGTGGCCGGCCGGACGTCGCTGGGCTCCGGGCGGGCGCCGCCGCAGCGCAGGTTGGCGCCCTCGGCCAGCGCGGAGGCGACGTACGCCTCGACCTTGTCCAACTGCTGCTGGGAGACCAACGGGCCGCACTCCACGCCCTGTTCGGTGCCCCGTCCCAGCTTGATCTTCTCGGCGCGGCGGGCGAGTTCGGCGACGAAGCGGTCGCGCACCGACTCCTCGATGATCAGCCGGGCGCCGGCCGAGCACACCTGCCCGCTGTGGATGAACGCCGCGTTCAGCGCCTGGTCGACGGCGGTGTCGAAGCCCTCGTCGGTGGCGCAGGCGTCGGCGAAGACCACGTTGGGGTTCTTGCCGCCCAGTTCCAGGGCGATCTTCTTGGCGCCGGAGACCGCCGCCGCACCCGCCTTCGTGCCGCTGACCAGGCCACCGGTGAAGGAGAACAGGTCCACGTCCGGGTGCTCGGCCAGCCGCTGGCCGACCGGCAGCCCGGCGCCGGTGACGATGTTGGCGACGCCCGCCGGCAGACCCGCCTCGACCAGCAGCCGGACCAGGTGCACCGTGGAGAGCGGGGTGACCTCGCTCGGCTTGATGACGAAGGTGTTGCCGGTCGCCAGCGCCGGCGCGACCTTCCAACTCGCCTGGAGCAGCGGGTAGTTCCACGGGGTGATCAGCGCGCAGACGCCGACCGGCTCGTGCACCACGACGCTGTGCACGTCCGGCGAACCGGCGTCGACGACCCGGCCGCCGCTCTCGTTGACGACGAGGTCGGCGAAGTAGCGGAAGGCGTTGGTGACGTCGTCGACGTCGACCCGGCCCTCCTCCAGGGTCTTGCCGGTGTCCCGGCTCTCGATCAGCGCGATCTGCTCGCGGTCGCGCTGGAGCAGGTCGGCGACCCGGCGCAGCAGCGCCGCCCGCTCACCCGCGGACGTGCGGGGCCACGCCCCCGCGCCGCCGTCGAAGGCCGCCTTGGCCGCCGCCACCGCCGCGTCGGCGTCCTCGGCACCGCCCTCCGCGACCACCTGGAGCGTCGTGGCGTCGGCGGGGTCCAGGACCTCGCGCGTGGCACCGGATGCAGCCGCCCGCCACACCCCGCCTACGTGAATGGTCTCGCTTGTCTCGGTTCCCGACACGACGTCCTTCTGCCTTCCGCTTACCGGTGGGTTGCGCCGGCGGTCCGGGCTGCTCCGGTGTTCATCACTGGTTCAACCTCTGGCCCACTAGCAACGGGGACCCCTAACCCAATGCCCCGGTCCTATGCCCAAACATTCATCGAAAGTGACCCGAGTCACCCAAAGCCGCCCGACAGCTCCACATGCGCCCGAATGGACCGGAAAGTACGCTGAATAGCCTTATGCCCACCGGGGAGCCTTTCGGAGGGCCCACCGCGGTCCCCGGGAGCCCCTCCGTACCGGAGGAGCCGAGATGCCCCGCAGACGCCGCTCCCTCACCCCGTTGACCTGCGGCGCGGCCGGTGTGGTCCTGATCGCCACCTGCGCCGCCGCGGCACCCGCCGACGACCCGGGCGACGAGGGCGACCTCGCCGGCAAGACGGCGCAGCAGATCTCCGACGACGCCCTGCACGCCCTCCTCGGTGCGCACTCGCTGCGGCTGCGCACCGCCAGCTCCACCGACGCCACCAAGCTCGACCTCACCCTCGACCGGGCGGGCAACTGCGCCGGCAACGTCAGCAAGGGCCCGCTGGGCCGGGTCGACCTGATCAAACACGGCAAGGACGTCTGGCTCAAGCCCGACGCAGCCTTCTGGAAGAGCCAGCTGCCCGGCGACGAGGGGACCACCGCGGCCCGGAACTACCAGGGCCGGTTCCTGCACGGCACCACCGACGACGCCTTCCTCCAGAGCATCGCCACCGCCTGCGACCTCACCGCCTTCCAGAAGTCGGTCGCCCCGCAGTCCCCCGCGCCCCAGGACCCGTCGTCGCCCTCCACCTCCTCCGTCACCCTGAGCAAGGGCCGCCCCACCACGCACGAGGGCACCCGGGTACTGCCCGTCGTCAAG
Organism: Streptomyces diastatochromogenes; assembly: GCA_001418405.1. Classification (GTDB taxonomy): domain Bacteria; phylum Actinomycetota; class Actinomycetes; order Streptomycetales; family Streptomycetaceae; genus Streptomyces; species Streptomyces albulus_C. The sequence goes on from LIQL01000417.1 coordinate 5,224, forward strand.
AAGGTCGGCGACGCCACCCAGACCGTCTACGTCGCGATCCAGGGCACGCACTACCCGCTGAAGCTCACCACCCAGGTCGACGGCGAGAGCAGCACCGTCCTGCTCAGCGACTACGACCACCCGGTCCCCGCGCACACCCCGCCGCCCGGCCAGACCGCCGACATCTCCGTCCTGGAGGGCGGCGTCCACTCCGCGTGACACCGACACCCCCACGTGACGCTCGCACAGTGGGCGTACGCCGCCGCTGAAGTGCCCGTCTACTTCATCGCCGACCCCCATGCCGGGCGTTGCCGGGTCTTCACGCATCCGCAGGACGGCGCATACAAGCGCGACCTCACCGTCACCTACGGCGCCCGTCGACCTCACCGACACCGTCCTCGGCATGACCCTCCCCATCGACGAATTCCCCCGCGACTGACGGCGTCGCCCGGCGAGCCGCCCCCGGCCGTCGGACGGTGCGCGAGACACTGCCGCCATGGCGAGCAAGGCACCCAAGGCAGTTCTCCAGGGCGGTCCCGAGGGGATCACCGAGCGGATCGTCGACGTCGATCCCAGCGGGGGCGACCTGAAGGTCCCCTACCGCGGCGGCTTCGAGCACTTCCGGCCGACCCCACGGGAGTGGGACACCGCCGACGGCCGACTGCCCGTGTACGAGTGGTGGGAGCGCACCGAACTCCCCGGCTAGCGGGGCCCGCGACGGTGCGGCCCGGGGTGGCCGGGCCGCACCTCTCACGCGCTGGGGCCGAACGACTCCAGGGCGATCCGCTGGATCGTCTCCTGCCGCGGCCAGTCGGACTCCGGTCCCAGCACCAGCACCGCGAACTGCCGGCCGTCGGGGACGGCGAAGGCGCAGTCGACGGCCTGCACGCGCAGGCCCAGCCGGTCACTGTCGTAGGCGTAGGTCAGGACCGCACCGTCGGTGCCGCCGGGGCCCCGGCG
>LIQL01000418.1 GCA_001418405.1 Streptomyces diastatochromogenes
GGCGTCGGCCTGAGCCCGCTGCCCAGCACCCCGGGGTTGTTCCAGTTCAACGCACCGCTCTCCGAGGACGACGACGAAGCCTCGGTGGAGACCCTCCAGGGCAAGCTGGACGCCATGGGTGCGGGGGTCCGGCTGGGCCGGCTCGCCTGGTCGACCGTCTGGCGGCCGAACATCCGCCTGGCCGAGCGCTTCCGCAGCGGTCGGGTCTTCCTCGCCGGCGACGCCGCGCACGTCCATCCGCCCACCGGCGGCCAGGGCCTCAACACCGGCGTGCAGGACGCCTACAACCTCGGCTGGAAACTGGCCGACGGCGCGCCCGACCTGCTCGACAGCTACCAGGCAGAACGGCGCGCGACCGCCGAACGGGTCCTCGCGATCAGCTCCGGACTGCTCCAGAAGCACCAGGACGGCGCCGAGGACGCCCACGAACGCGGGGCGAACACCCGCCAGTTGGACGTGAGCTACCGGACGACCGAGGGAAGCCTCGTGGCCGGTGACCGCGCGCCGGACGCCCCCGTCACCGACGCCGACGGCCGGCCCGTCCGGCTCTTCGACCTCTACCGCGGCCCGCACGCCACCCACCTGACGTTCGGCGTCGCCGCCCCGGACGCGCCGCACGCCTTCGCGGTGCTGCGCCCCGGCCAGTCCCCGTCCGGCCCGCACGTCGTCGACACCCACGGGCACGCCCACCGCGCGTACGACGCCTCGGCGGGCACCTCCGTGCACGTGCGCCCCGACGGCTACGTAGGCCGGCGGCACTGACGCCTGGCCCCGGGGGCTCCCATGGACCGGACGCGGCGCGGCGCGGCACCGACGGACCAGTGCGAGGGGCGCCGGGAGCAGCCACTGGTCATGATCGAGGTGTGATCATTCCGAGCTCGCTGCCCCAGCGCCGTCGCCTCGCCGCCGCGTCGGTCGCGGCCCTGATCGCCGCCCTCCCGGCCTGCGCGGGCGGTGCCGGCGCCGGACGCACCGGGACGGTGTCGTCGGCGGCGGCGCGTGCCGCCTCCTCGATGTCGGCCGCGCCGACCGCCACGCCCCAGCCGTTCAGACACGTCCCGACCCAGGCCGTCTGCCGCCGGGTGCTCGGCTCCGCCTGTTACGCCGCCGACGCGGTGCGCCGGGCGTACGGCGTCGACAAGCTCGACGCCGCCGGCATCACCGGCAAGGGCCGGACGGTCGTGGTCTGGGAGGAGGTCGTGCCCGACACGCTGCGGGCGGACCTGGAGACGTTCAGCACGACCATGAAACTGCCCCTGCCGGACCTGACCGTCGACCGGTACGCACCGGCCGGACACATCGCGCCGTTCGACGCGCAGAACGCGCGGATGGCGGGCGCCGCCTTGGAGACCACGCTCGACACGCAGATGGTGCACATGCTGGCGCCGGACGCGAAGATCGTCGTCACCCAGATCGGCCTGCCCGAGCACGCGTACGCCTCGCCCTCCCCCGGAACACCCACGACCCCGTCCGCCCAGGACGCCCGGCGGGCGGCGGCGGTCGGCGCCGCGCTGATCCTCGACGGGATCGCCCAGAGCGTCCGCAACCACCGCCCCGACGCGATCTCGATCAGCTACGGCATCGAGGAGTACACCGCCGCCGGCGACAGCCAGGCGCCCGCCGAGGGCCTGCTCGCGTTCAGCCCGGCGCTGGCCGAGGTCGTCGCGAGCGGCACCACGCTGACCGCCAGCACGGGCGACTTCGGTGCCGCGCCGCCCGTCGGCCCGGGCCGCGAGCGCGTCCGGTCCGTCTCCTGGCCGGCCTCCGACCCCAGCGTGCTCGCCCTGGGCGGCTCCCGTCTGCACCTCGACGCCGAGGGCCGGCGCACCGGTCCGGACACCGTCTGGCACGACCGGGCCGGCGCCACCGGCGGCGGCCCCTCGCAGACCTTCGCCCGCCCCCGCTACCAGGACCGGGTGGCGGACGTGGTGGGCGGGCGCCGCGGTACCCCCGACATCTCCATGGACGGCTCCGCGTCCGGCGGCACCCTCGTCTACCAGGGGTTCCTCCCGGCGGGCGCGGGCTGGCTGCCGGTGGGCGGGACCAGCGAGGCCGCCCCCATGTTCGCGGCGCTGGTCGCCCTCGCCAACCAGGAGGCCGGCCGTCGGCTCGGCGCCCTCCACGAGGCGCTCTACGCCCTCGCCGGCGATCCGCACGGCGGGGTCATCGACATCACCGAAGGGGACAACGGCCCCTACGGATTCCAGGCGGGTCCGGGCTACGACCTGGCTTCCGGGCTCGGCACGGTCGACGCCTCCGTCCTGGTGCCGCAACTGGCCGCACGGGTCCGACCGAGGCGCTGAGCGGCGCGCCGCCGCCCAACTCCCCGGATCCGGGCGGCGGTCGGCCCGCTCAGGGCCGTGGGGGTCGCCCGGCCGGTCGCGGTAGGCGCGCCGCCACGGCCGCCAGCAGCAGGTCCAGCGCGTACGGGTAGCCGCTGCGGCGCATGTCGGCCGCCAACAGGGGTGCGGTGGCCGCGATGTGGGGGTGGGTGTCGGCCGCCAGGCGTCCGTAAGCGGCCTGCCAGACCTCGTCGTCGGCCGCCCGTGCGGCGGGCGGCAGGGCCAGGGCGGCGGCGTCGAGGGCGGCGAAGCCCAGGCTCTGGTCGACGAAGGCGTGGTAGATCCGGACCGCCTCCGGGTCCGGGAAACCGGCCGCGCGCAGGACTCCCAGGATCGCCTCGACGGCGCGGATCTCGTGGCTGCGCCCGGTGGTCCGGTGGGCCGCCAGCAGTGCCGCCTGGGGGTGTGCCTGGTACGCGCGGTGGATGCGCAGGCCGATCTCGCGCAGGTCGGCGCGCCAGTCACCGGTGGGCCGCCAGCCGTGCTGGGCGCGTCCGATCAGTTCGTCGGCGAGGGCGAGGAGCAGGTCGTCGGTGTTGCGGAAGTACCGGTAGACGGCGCTGGGGTCGGCGCCGAGCGCGGCGCCCAACCGCCGCACCGTCAGCGCCTCGGCGCCGTGCTGGCCGACCAGGCGCAGCGCGGTCTCGACGATCAACTGACGGGAGAGCACGACGCCTTGTTTGGTCGGTCGTCGGCGTCGCCGCTGCGGCTCGGGCACCACTCGTTCTGCCATGGCCCCGGACCTTACGACAACGTCATTGACGTGAGAAGTGCCCGGCGGCTTTCATGTCGAGCCAACCGGCCGCCCGGTCGGATTCCTCATGAATACGGCGGTGATCCGTTGACAGCCAAGGTCAAGGACACGAGCGTCCGGCCGGAGTCGGCCGGCGGGTCCGATCCGGCCGGCATGCGCAGGTCCGTCGGGGTCGGCGGGGCTCTGGTGATCGCCGCGTCCAGCACGGCGGCCACCTCCAGCATCGGCATCGGCCTGGGGCTGATGGCCGGGGTCGTCGGGCTGCACCTACCGGCGATCATGCTGCTGGCGTTCCTGCCGGTGCTGGCCATCGCCGGCGCGTACGGGCGCCTGAACCGCGTCGAACCCGACGCCGGCAGCAGCTACCGGTGGGTGGGCCGGCTCCTCAACCCCTGGTTGGGCTTCCTGACGGGTTGGGTGAACGTCGTCGGCACGGTCGTCTTCATGGCCTACACCACCGCGGTGACCGGGTCGGCCGTCCTGCAACTCCTCGGCGAGGCCGCCGTCCACCGCATCGGTGGGCTGAGCCTCGATCCCGACTCCACCCTCCAGTCGACCCTGATCGGGCTGGTCGTGCTGTTCGCCGCGGCCCTGATCGCCGTGCGGGGACTCGACCTGGCCGCCCGGCTCCAGCAGTACCTGTTGGTCTTCGAGTACGCGGTGCTGCTGGCCTTCTGCGGCTACGGCCTGTTCGCCGGCGACCAGCCGCTGTCGCCGGAGTGGTTCGACCCGTTCGCCATCCCCTCGCTCCAGGCCCTGGCCCAGGGCATGGTGTTGGCGGTGTTCTGCTACTGGGGTTTCGAATCGGTCTTCAGCGTCGGCGAGGAGGTGCGCACCGCACGCGACGCCTCCCGCGGCGGCTTCCTCTCCCTCACCCTCATGATGCTGCTGTTCGTCTTCGCCGGCACGGCCTTCCAACGGGTCCTTCCGTTGGGCGAACTGGCCGACAACGGGGCGCACGGGCTGACGTACTTCGGCACGAAGCTGGCCCACCAGCCGCTCGCCGCGCTGCCGTTGATCGCCCTGACCTTCTCGGCCGCGGCGTCCCTCCAGGCCGCGGTCATCCCCACCGCGCGCGGTATGTACGCGATGGGCCGCGACGGCACCGTGGGCCGGGTGTGGACCCGGCTCCACCCCCGTCACCGGACCCCGGCCGCCGGCACCCTGCTCATCACCGCGATCGCCGCCGTCCTGGCCCTGGTGTCGCTGGTCATCCCCACCGTCGGCGCACTGATCTCCGCCGCGGTGAACGCCATCGGCATCGTCGTCGCGCTGTACTACGCGCTCACCGCGGTCGCGGCGGCGGTGCGCTTTCGCGCATTGCTGCGCACCGCGCCCGGCGAGGCGCTGCGGGTGGTCGTGGCCCCGCTGCTGGGCGCGCTCGTCCTGCTGGCCGTGGGCGGGTACCTCGCCTGGGGCTTCTACCGGTCGACAGACCACTTCGCGCTCGCCGCTGACAACGGCTGGTTCGAGTTGGCGGTGGTCGCCCTGATGCTCGTCTCCGGTCTGCCGTTCGCGGCGTGGGCGCGCTGGCGGCGGCGGGCACCCTACTTCCTGCCGCGCCCCGCCGGGGACGCGGCGCCACCGGGCGACTGACCGGCCCACCGGCCCTCCGTTCGCCCCTTCCCTCCGAACCCTGTATCCGTCCCCCCGCCTCCGCGGATCGTGCGCGGACCCCGACCCGACGGGAGAACTCCCATGACCCCAGCCGACCTCGTCTTCACCGGCGGCCCCATCCACACCCAAGACCCCGCCCGCACCCGGGCGAGCAGTCTCGCCGTGACGGGCGAACGCATCACGGCCGTCGGCCACGACGACGTGCGGGAGCTGATCGGTCCCGCCACCGAAGTCGTCGACCTCACCGGCAAGTTGCTGCTGCCCGGCTTCCAGGACGCGCACGTCCACGCCGTCTTCGGCGGCCTGGAGCTCGCCGAGTGCGACCTCACCGGGACCGTCGGCGTCGACGAGTACCTGCGGCGGATCCGCGAGTTCGCCGACGCGCACCCCGCACGTGCCTGGATCACCGGTGGCGGCTGGTCGTTGGAGAGCTTCGCCGGCGGCCTGCCCACCCGCCAGCTGCTCGACTCGGTCGTGCCGGACCGCCCGGTCTACCTGCCCAACCGCGACCACCACGGCGCCTGGGTCAACACCCGCGCACTCGAACTCGCCGGCCTCACCAAGGACTCCCCCGACCCCGCCGACGGCCGGATCGAACGCGAGCCCGACGGCACGCCGAGCGGCGTCCTCCAGGAGGGCGCGACCGGCCTGATCGCCCGGCTGGTGCCGCAACGCACCGCCGCGGACCGCCTGGCCGGACTGCTGCGCGCGCAGGAACTGCTGCACTCCCTCGGCATCACCGCCTGGCAGGACGCGCTGCTCGGTTCCTTCCACGGCCAGTGCGACCCCTCGGACGCCTATCTGACCGCCACCCGGGACGGCAGCCTGACCGCCAGGGTCACCGGGGCGCTCTGGTGGGACCGGGCACGCGGCGCGGAGCAGATCCCCGAACTGGTCGCCCGGCGGGCCGAGTTGAGCCACGGCCGGTTCCGGGCCCGGGCGGTGAAGATCATGCAGGACGGCATCGCGGAGAACTTCACCGCCGCCATGACCAGCCCCTACCTGGACTCCTGCGGCTGTGCGACCTCGAACACCGGAATGAGCTTCGTCGATCCGGTGGCGCTGCGCGGGCACGTCACCGCGCTGGACGCGTTGGACTTCCAGGTGCACTTCCACGCCCTCGGCGACCGTGCGGTCCGCGAGGCCCTGGACGCCGTCGAGGCGGCCCGCACCGCCAACGGCCGGCGCGCCACCCGGCACCACCTCGCCCACCTCCAGGTCGTCCACCCCGACGACCTGCCGCGGTTCGCCCGGCTCGGCGCCATCGCCAACATCCAACCGCTGTGGGCCGCCCACGAGCCCCAGATGGACGAGCTGACGATCCCCTTCCTCGGCCCCGAACGGGCCGGCTGGCAGTACCCGTTCGGCTCCCTGCTGCGCGCCGGCGCCACCCTCGCGGCCGGCAGCGACTGGCCCGTCAGCAGCCCCGACCCGCTCGCCGGCCTGCACGTCGCGGTCAACCGCAGGGAGCCGGACACCACTGACGAGCGGGTGTTCCTGCCGGAACAGCGCCTGGACCTCGGCACCGCGGTCGCCGCGTACACGGCCGGCTCCGCACACGTCAACGGACTCGACGACGCCGGCACGCTCCGCGTCGGCCACCTCGCCGACCTGGTGGTCCTCGACCGCGACGTCTTCACCGCGCCACCGGAGGAGATCGCCCGGGCCACCGTGCTGGAGACGTACGTCGGCGGGCGGCGCGTGTACACCGCCGGCTGACCCCGCGGGCGCGCCCGCCGACGTACGTCTCC
>LIQL01000419.1 GCA_001418405.1 Streptomyces diastatochromogenes
GCCCCACTCACCCATCTTTTCCCCCACCCCCAACGGGAGGGGACGGGCCGGAGGGGGTGGTGTGCAGGACGTAAAGCGCAGCAGTCCTGCACACCACCCCCGCAGGCCCGACACCGCACCCAACAGCCCCGCGCAGCGGACCCGGCCCGCGCCGCAGGCGCAAAAACAGAAACCACCACGGCGGGAACGCCGACAACGTGGGAAGCCAGCCAAGCGCAGCGACCCGGTTAGCGCCGCCGTCCCACCCGTTCGTCCGTTGCCACGGCTGAGGCGCCAGCCGCCACCGTCTCGTAGACGGCGAGGATGTCCGCGCCGACTGTGGACCAGTCGAAGCGGCGGACGTGCTTGCTGCCGCGTTCGCTGAGTTCGGTGCGCCGGTCGGGGGTGTTGAGCAGGCGGATCGCGGTGGTGGCGAGCGCCTCGGCGTCCTCGTTGGTGAAGAGTTCGCCGGCTTCGCCCTGGTCCAGGACCTGGGCGAACGCGTCGAGGTCGCTGGCCAGTACGGGTGCGCCGGCGGACAGCGCTTCGACGAGGATGATGCCGAAGGACTCCCCACCGGTGTTGGGTGCGACGTAGACGTCGACGCTGCGCAGCAGGCGTGCCTTGTCCTCGTCGGAGACCATGCCGAGGAACTCGACCCGGGGGCGCAGCTCGGCGGGGAGGCCGGCGACCGCTTCGTCCTGGTCGCCGCGGCCGGCGACCAGTAGTCGGGCGTCGGGGATCGCGGCGAGGATCGCGGGCAGGGCCTTCATGAGGATCGGCAGGCCCTTGCGGGGTTCGTCGATCCGGCCGATGAAGCCGATGGTGCGGCCCTGCCATTCGGGCCGCGGCTCGGCCCGGGCGAAGAAGTCGACGTCGACGCCGTTGGGGATGACGACGGCGTCGCCGCCGAGGTGCTCGACCAGGGTGCGGCGGGCGTACTCGCTGACGGCGATGCGGGCGCTGATCTTCTCCAGGGCGGGTTGGAGGATCGGATACGCGGCGATCATGGCCCGGGAGCGCGGGTTGGAGGTGTGGAAGGTCGCCACGATCGGGCCCTGCGCCGCCCAGCAGGCGAGCAGGCCCAGGGAGGGCGAGGCGGGCTCGTGGATGTGGATGACGTCGAAGGCGCCGTTCTGGAGCCAGCGGCGGACCCGCGCGGCGGAGAGGAACCCGAAGTTGAGGCGGGCGACGGAGCCGTTGTACGGCACGGGGACGGCCCGGCCGGCCGGCACGACGTAGGCGGGCAGCGGGGTCTCGTCGTCCGCGGGGGCCAGCACGGAGACCTCGTGGCCGAGGCCGATCAGGTGCTCGGCCAGGTCGCGGATGTGGAACTGCACGCCGCCGGGGACGTCCCAGGAGTACGGGCAGACGATGCCGATCTTCACGCGGGCTCCGTTCCGGGGGTGCCGTCGCGCGGCGTCAGGTCGGCGAGCCACAGCCGCTGGAGCATGTGCCAGTCCTCGGGGTGGTCGGCGATGCCGCCGGCGAAGGCGTCGGCGAGTGCCTGGGTCATGCGGGCGGCCTTCTCGGTGCGGGTGCCGTCCTCGGGCACCTCGATCTCCGGGTGGACGCGGCCGCGCATGACGGGGGTGTCGTCGTACCAGAGGGTGACGGGCAGCAGCATCGCGCCGGTCTGGAGGGCGAGCATCGCGGGCCCGGCCGGCATCTTCGTCTCCTCGCCGAAGAACGTCACCGGTATCCCGGAGCTGGACAGGTCGCGGTCGGCGACCAGGCAGACCAGGCCACCGGCGCGCAGCCGCCGGGCCAGCGTGCCGAAGGCGGCGCCGCCGGTGTGCGGCAGGACCTCCATGCCCAGTCCCTCGCGGTAGGCGACGAACCGGTCGTAGAGGGACTCCGGTTTGAGGCGCTCGGCGACGGTGGTGAACGGGGTGTTGAGCTTGGTGGTGACCCAGACGCCGGCGAGGTCGTAGTTGCCCATGTGGGGCAGGGCCAGGATCACCCCGCGGTCGCTCTTGAGGCCGTCCTCCAGGTGGTGCACGTCCTCGGGGGCGAAACCGCCTTTTATCCGCTGCTCGCTCCACGCCGGCAGCCGGAAGGACTCCATCCAGTACCGCATGTACGAACGCATCCCGGCCCGGGAGAGCGCCGCCAGCCGCTGCGCGGAGGCGCCCGGGACGACCCGCGCGAGGTTGGACTCCAGCCGTTGCACGCCCTTGCCGCGGCGCCGCCAGGCGACGTCCGCGAGTTGCCGGCCGAGCTGCACCGCGACGCCCTCGGGGAGCCGCTTGACGGTGCTCCAGCCCAGGCCGTACAGCCCGTCCACGAGCTTCTCGGTGTCGATCAGCTTCCGGTCCCCCATCAGCCGTTCCCCCCTTGGGCGAGGGCGTCGGCCTCGGCCGACTCCCGTCGTACGGTCACCACGCGCTGGCCGAGCGTGACGGCACTGCCGACGGCGACCACCCACAGGGCGATCGGCACCAGCACCTGGACGCCCGGCACGCCGAACGCGTGCAGCCCGGACAGGCCGCAGGCGACCAGCGAGATGACCAGCCGCTCGGCCCGCTCCACCAGGCCGTTGACGTTCACCGGCAGCCCGATGGCCTCGCCCCGCGCCTTGGTGTACGAGACGACCTGGCCGCTGGCGAGGCAGAAGATGGCGATCGCGCAGAGCGCCAGGCTGTCGCCGCGGCCGGCGTACCACAGGGCCAGCCCACCGAAGATCGCCGAGTCCGCGACCCGGTCGAGGGTGGAGTCCAAGAAGGCGCCCCAGCGACTGGAGCGGCCCAACTGGCGCGCCATGTTGCCGTCGACGAGGTCGGAGAAGACGAACAGCGTGATCACGACCGTGCCCCAAAAGAACTCGCCCTGGGGATAGAAGATCAGGGCACCGGCCACCACACCGCCGGTCCCGACGAGGGTGACCGCGTCCGGGCTGACCCCGAGACGGATGAGCAGGGCGGCGAACGGTGTGAGAACACGCGTGAAGAACGCACGCGCGTACTTGTTCAGCATGACCTTCCCGGAAAGTCGATACGGGCCGCGCGGTCAAGGGGCCACCGGCTGGCCCATCGTAGCCAGGAGGCCGCGGGGCACCACGAACGCATCGCGGCGCGGGGTGCATCACACGGCTCGGGGCGCCCGCCGCGCGCCCGCCCGGCGGCCCGTGGACCCCGCCGCGTGGCCGGTCGGCACCGGCCGCGCGTGCCACGTATGGACGCATCCTGAACCCGGTGGAAAGCTCGAATCACCGCAAAGTGTCGACCTGGAGGCGAGACACATGAGCGAGAAGTCGAGTACGAACCCAGGAGCCGCCGGAAGGGCACCAGCGGCCGACCGGCCCGCTGCCCTGCGCAATGTGGTGCTGGTCGGCCACAGCGGCTCGGGAAAGACCACCCTGGTCGAAGCGCTGGCGCTGGCTTCGGGCGCGGTCAACCGCGCGGGCCGCGTCGAGGACGGCGGCTGCCTCTCCGACTACGACGAGATCGAGCACCGGCAGCAACGCTCGGTGCAGCTCTCCCTGGTCCCCGTGGACTGGGGCGGGATAAAGATCAATCTGTTGGACACCCCCGGGTACGCGGATTTCGTCGGGGAGCTCAGGGCCGGTCTGCGCGCGGCGGACGCGGCCCTCTTCGTCGTCTCGGCGGCCGACGGCGTGGCCGGTGCGACCCGGATGGTGTGGGACGAGTGCGCGGCCGTCGGGATGCCGCGCGCCCTGGTCGTCACGCACCTGGAGGCCGCACGCGCCGACTTCGACGAGATGACCCGGCGGTGCGCGGTGACCTTCGGCGGCGACGACCTGGACGCCGTCCTGCCGCTCTACCTGCCGCTGTACGGCCCCGCGGGCGCGGACGGCCACGCCCCCGTCAACGGCCTGATCGGCCTGCTGTCGCAGCGCGTCTTCGACTACTCCTCCGGGGAGCGGACCGAGCGCGCCCCCACCGACGAGGAACTCCCGCTGATCGAGGCGGCCCGGAACCGCCTGATCGAGGGGATCATCGCCGAGAGCGAGGACGAGTCGCTCATGGACCGGTACCTCGCCGGTGAGGAGATCGAGCTCAAGACGCTCGTCGGCGACCTGGAGACCGCGGTCGCCCGCGGCTCCTTCCACCCCGTGCTGGCCGCCGCCCCGGCCATGGAGGGGGCCAGGCAGGGGCTGGGCACCGTCGAACTGCTGGAGCTGATCACCGGCGGCTTCCCCACCCCAGCGGAGCGCGAGGCGCCCGCCGTGACCAGTCCCGACGGCGCCCCGCGGCCGGGGCTGGGCTGCGACCCGGAGGGCCCGCTCGCCGCCGAGGTCGTCAAGACCTCCTCCGACCCGTACGTCGGCCGGCTCTCCCTCGTCCGGGTCTTCTCCGGCACGCTGCGCCCCGACGACACGGTGCACGTCTCCGGTCACGGCCTGGAGGACCGCGGGCACGAGGACCACGACGTCGACGAGCGGGTCAGCGCGCTGTCCGCGCCGTTCGGCAAGCAGCAGCGGCCGCTCACCCGGGCCATCGCCGGCGATCTGGCCTGTGTCGCCAAGCTGACCCGCGCCGAGACCGGCGACACCTTGTCCGGCAAGGACGCGCCGCTGCTGATGGAGCCGTGGGCGATGCCGGACCCGCTGCTTCCGGTCGCCATCCGGGCGCACAGCAAGGCCGACGAGGACAAGCTCTCGCAGGGCCTGGCCCGGTTGGTCGCCGAGGACCCCACGATGTGCCTGGAGCACAATCAGGACACCCGCCAGGTGGTCCTGTGGTGCATGGGCGAGGCGCACGCCGACGTGGCCCTGGAGCGGCTGCGCTCCCGTTACGGCGTCCAGGTCGACACCGTCGACCACCGGGTCGCGCTGCGGGAGACGTTCGGCGGGCCCGCGGCGGGCCGCGGTCGGCACGTCAAGCAGTCCGGCGGCCACGGCCAGTTCGCGATCTGCGAGATCCAGGTCGAACCGCTGCCGGGCGGCTCCGGCATCGAGTTCGTCGACAAGGTCGTGGGCGGTGCGGTGCCCCGGCAGTTCATCCCGTCGGTGGAGAAGGGCGTCCGCGCGCAGGCCGCCCGCGGGATCGCCACCGGGCATCCGCTCGTGGACGTCCGGGTCACCCTGCTCGACGGCAAGTCCCACTCGGTCGACTCCTCGGACGCGGCGTTCCAGACGGCGGGCGCCCTGGCCCTGCGGGAGGCCGCCGCGCAGACCACGATCGACCTGCTGGAACCGGTCGCCGAGGTGCGCGTCCTCGTACCGGACGAGTACGTCGGGCCGGTGCTCAGCGACCTCTCCGGCCGCCGTGGCCGGGTCGTCGGCACCGAACAGTCCGGATTCGGCCGCACCCTGGTCCGCGCCGAAGTGCCGGAGATCGAGATCGGGCGCTACGCCGTCGACCTGCGCTCGCTCTCGCACGGCACCGGACGCTTCGGCCGCGGGTACCTGCGGCACGAGCCGATGCCCGGCCAGCTCGCCGCGCGGATGCGGGCCGAGGAGACGGTCACGGCGTAGGTAACGGCCGGTCAGCCGCCGTCCCGGACACCCCACTTGGGTCGGGCCGGCGGCTGTACGCTGGGGACTTGAGCCGCTGCGCCGCGCGTTCCGGGCCAACCTGCGAGCACACCGGCCCAGCAGGTGTGCGCCAAAGCGTAGTCGGGTAGAGCGCATCAGCGGATACGCGCGTGATGGGGGCGGTAGTGGCAGACGGCTTTGACTTCAGTCCGGGGGCGCAGGTCCCCATCTCGGGGGGCGCCGGACAGACGGCGGCGACCCAGGCGTTGGCCTCGGCCGCCTACCGGGACAGCCCGCTGGCCGACATCTCCAAGGCCGACTCCGACTCCGGCACGTCCGAGATCAAGAAGCCCAAGCTGTCGTTGTTCGCGCCCAACCTCGGCGAGGCGTTCGCCCGCGCCGTCCAGGTGCGGATGCTCGGCGGCGGCCGCGGTCCGTTGATCCAGTCCTTCGGCACCGAACCGCAGACGGTCGTCGAGCACTGCCTGTCGGCCACCCGCATCCGCAAGCAGCGCGACGCCCAGCTGACGGTCCTGATGGTGGTGTGCGGGCTGCTCTTCCTGCCCGGCGTGCTGCTGTGGCTGGGCGCCTTCCAACTCCGCAAGATGTTCTCCAAGGACGGCGAGGGCAACGGCATCTCGCCGCTGGGCGGCGTGCTGCTGGCGCTGCTGGCCGCGGTCGGCCTGTTCTTCATGATCAAGCTGCCGCTCAACGGCTTCTGGCCGCTGTACGCCCGGGGCATGCTCATCGCCCCGGTGGTCGGCTGGTGGCTGGCCAAGCAGATCTGCGAGCGGACGGCGGTGACGCTGCGGGAGGCGTGGAAGGGGCTGCTGGAGGGCGGCGGCGTCGCCGCGAAGATCCCCGAGGCGGTGCCGCAGGACCCGAACCACACCTCCGCCGAGACCCTGCGGCACAACCTCGCCAAGGTCTCCGCCGAGCAGCGCAGCAACGTCGTCTTCTACGCCGGCCCCAAGGGCATACTCGGCATGGGCACCCGGTGGGGCACCTGGCAGCTCGCCGAGGAGCTCCGGCCGGCCCAAGAGGGCACCGACATCCACCCGTTCCGCAGCTGGGACGTCATCCGCGCGATCCACGACCGGCTGCGCCTGCTGGAGCGCAGCCCGCTGCACACCGGCGGTTTCCAGCAGCCGCCGTCCGTGCGCCACTGGATCGTCTCCCCCGTGGGCGAGAAGGCCAAGGCCGTCTCCCGCCCGGAGGGCACGCACGTCGACGGGTACGAGGTCCGCGACCACGAGATAGCGCGGATCTGCAACGAGCAGCAGTTCGGCAGCGGCGACCGCCACTACCTCGGCGTCCAGTTCGTCCTGTGGGACGGCCAGTTGGTGCTCACGCTGATGATCACCGTCACCGTCCTGCACGAGACGCTGCGCATCGAGGTCAGCGGCCACGCCCTCGGCCCGGTCAACTCCCTGTTCACCGGCAAGCCGTCGCCCAAGACCAAGGAAGTCGCCAAGGTCGTGCGGTTCTGGGAGACCAAGACCCAGACGCTGCCGCTGATCGAGCCGTCCGAGGTGGTCCGGCTGGCCGCCCGCGCCCCGCTGACGTGGTTCCCGCCGGTGCTGGACTTCCTCGGCGGCAAGCTCGCCCTGCCCGAGCCGTTCGGGCTGCGCCACGTCTGGGCCGACAAGCCCTGGCGCCACCGCTTCATGGCCGATGACGCGCTGCGCGCCGCGACCCCGGTCCTGCGGGCCGTGCACGCCGCCGCGATGAGCGTCCTGAAGGAGAACGGCGTCGACGTCGAGCGGTTCGACAACCGCTCCCTGGTGCTCAGCGGGATGGTCCAGAGCGCCGAGCCGAAGAAGGCCGACGAGTACAACGCGTAGGGCACGACCCCGCGCTCCGTGCGCACACGGGCGCGCGCCCGGCTTCCCGCCGGGCGCGCGCCCGTTTCCGTTCCGCCGCCGGTCGGATCCGGCGGGCACGTCCTAGCGGAAGATCCCGGTGTGCCCCAGCGAGTACCGTCCCGGCTGCGGGTAGACCGCGAGCCCGTGCGGCCCGACGCCCACCCGGATCTTCGCCAGGGTCTTCCCGGTGTGCGTGTCGAGCGCGTAGACCTCGGAGTTGTACCGCCCGGACAGCCACAGCACGTTGCCGTCCGCCGAGACGCCGCCCATGTCCGGGCTGCCGCCGCCGCGGATGTGCCATTTGTTGACGAGTTCCCCGGTCGTGAAGTCCAGCAGCGAGATGGACCCCTCGCCCCGGTTGGAGACGTACATGGTCCGGGAGTCGCGGCTGACGTAGAGGCCGTGGGCGCCCTTGCCGGTGGGCAGCAGCTTCGGCCGGTCGAAGGTGTCGCCGTTCAGGATCCAGACGCCGTCGGCCATCATGTCGGCGACGTACCAGGTCTTGCCGTCCGGCGAGATCTTCACGTCCTGCGGCATCGCCCCCTCGAACGGGAGCTTCTGCTGGGCGATCACCGTCATCTTCGCGGTGTCGACCTTGAGCAGTTCGCCGGAGAACTCGCAGGAGACGATGAAGTACTTCCCGTCCGGCGAGAAGTCGGCGTGGTTGACGCCCGCGCAGCTGACCGGGAGGGTCTTGCGGATCGCCATGGTGTGCGGGTCCCGGAACACCAGCTGGCGGTCCATCGACGCCATGACGACCGCGTACTTCCCGTCCGGCGTGAAGTAGAGGTTGTACGGGTCGTGGACCTTGACGGGCTTGCCGGCCTTGCCGGTGGCCGGGTCGATCGGGGTGAGGTCGTGCCCCCGGTTGTTGTTGACCCACAGCGTCTTCATGTCCCAGGACGGCACCACGTGTTGCGGCTGCACGCCCACCGGGATCGTCTCGATCACCTTGTAGGTCTTGGGGTCGATGACGGTGACCGTGTCGGAGCCGGTGTTGGGCACGTAGATCCGCGACGGGAAGTTCTTGACCTGCGGCGCCAGCCGGTTGGGCCGGTCCGCGGCGTACAGGTCACGGGCGTCCAGCACGGGCGGCATCCCGGGCAGCCCCTGGACGACGGCCTTGTGCGGCGAGGCCCCGGCGGACCGCGCGGGGGCGGACTGCTCCCCGCCGCCGGCGCAGCCCGCCGCCACCAGGGCGCAGGCCGCGACGAGCAGCGCGGCCCGCCGGGTGGGCCGCGCTGCTCGTCG